>JACPDI010000007.1 GCA_016184105.1 Acidobacteriota bacterium | reverse complement strand
TGACCACAACAACGAACATCACAGCACCTACGCGGTCACCAGCAATAACCTCGTTGATGACGATCGCGTATGAAAAGACAGCTCACGCTTAAACATCAGTTCGTCGAATACATCCCAGACGCCCCCGAGGACGGGACGATCTACGTCTCCATCCCGTTCGCCACGGCCATTCACAAGTGCTGCTGTGGATGCGGGAATCAGGTTGTGACGCCACTGTCTCCAACCGACTGGAAGCTGGTCTTTGACGGCGTCTCAGTGTCACTTGACCCGTCCATCGGGAACTGGAGTTTCCCCTGCCAGTCCCACTACTGGATCAAGCGGAACACCGTTACATGGGCGCCCAGATGGTCTTCCAAGGAAATCGAGCAAGGGCGAGCGAAAGATCGCCGCGTCAAGAGCGAGTACTTCGATGCAAGTGCCCGGAAAACACAAGACCAACCGTCTGGACTTGTGCGCGAGAGTATCTGGCAGAAGATAAAGCGGAAGCTTGCGGGTTCCAACTGAGGACCTGTTCTGGCAAATGATCACAAAAGACGAAATTCAGGCGAAGTCGCTTGAATTCGGGATCCACCAGGCGAACGTCCAGCGCGACTACGTGTTCGGATGGTTGCTGGTCGGCCTGTACACGGAATCGCCCCTCAAAGACGTTCTCGTCCTGAAGGGCGGGAACTGCTTTCGCAAGGCATATTTCCCGAACACGCGCTTCTCGCACGACCTCGATTTCTCAACCGAGTCCGCGGTTGACGAGGGGTTGTTGCGCTCGGAGTTCAACAAGGTTTGCGAGTTCGTGCAGGCGCAGAGCGGTGTGGTCTTCGACCTCGAACGCAACCGAGTTCAGCTTCAAAACGAAATCGACGAGAAGCGTCGCGTGTTCGACGTGCGCCTGTATTTCAAGGACTTCTACGGCAACGCCGACCACATCACGATCAGCCTCGCCATCGACATCACCGAGTTCGACCGTCTTTACCTTCCCGTACAAGAACGTCAGCTGATCCACCCGTACTCGGATTCAGGGATCTGCACGGTCGGTGTCAGGTGCGTCAAGCTGGAAGAAATGCTGGCAAGCAAGCTGAAGTGCTTGCTTCAAAGGCGTCACACTGCAGACCTGTATGACTTGGTGTACTCGATCTTCCTGAACCGCGACATCGAGGTGAATCGCGGCGAGGTGCTGTCCACATTCTTCGGCAAGACGATATACGAGCGCCATCCTGGCGTTGCGCGGCAGCTGTTGCTGGAGCTTCCGCTCGACCTTTTGCGGACGGCATGGAACAGATACATCGTCGCGCCAGTTGAGGGTGTGCTCGATTTCGACGAAACGCTCACAAATTTCAGACAGGTCATCAATGACATCTTCGGCGACCAAACGTTCGTTGGCCGAGATGCGCTGGCTTTCTTCCCATCGCATTTCCGCAACCCGATCCTCCAAGCGGGTTCGGAGATGAAGCTGCTCAGGGTGGCGTACGACGGCCACGTCCGGGTCGTCGAGCCGTATTCGCTCAGATACAAGCGGCGCAAGGACGGCCACGCGGAAGAATATCTGTACGTCTGGGACCGAACCGGCGGTCGGGCATCGGGTCCGGGCCTGAAGACGTTTCTGAACGGGAAGATTCAGTCCATCCAGGTGACGGACGAAACATTCGAGCCGCGATACCCCGTGGAGCTATCCAAGGCCGGTGAATACGGCCCCAACAGCTATTTCTCGAAGCCGTTCGGCGGCAGTTCCGGAACTCGACGGGTACGAATTGCACCCTTGCGGCACGGCTGGCGCTACACCGTCGAGTGCAGCTATTGCGGTCGGAAGTTCAAGCGGATGCGCCGGAGCACGCGGTTGAATCCGCACAAGGACGGCTACGGCAACGACTGCTACGGCAGAAACGGATACGTTGTCGACCAAGAGTATGTGTAGGCCCGTGAGCACGACGGGCCAGCAGAGCTCGATCTGAGGTATGAAAACGGGCGCATCCCTCATCGGAAATTCGCCCGAAAAACTGTACCAAAAACTGTAACCACCCTCCATGGAAAATGGGGTCAATTGGTGCGACTCACCGAAAGAGCAAAATCCGATCTAAACCGTTGACCGTACAAGACATTCTCAACCGGTACGACGCCATCCGAAAACTGTGCGCCGCACCTGTTAACCGGAGGGTTGTAGGTTCGAGTCCTACCTGAGGAGCCAAATTCCTTAACAAAATCTGGCACTTCGGTCTCGGCAGAAGTGCCCTCTGGGCCGCTTTGCCCTTTTCTTGACCTTTTCGTTTTGCCGTTGCCCTTTGGAGCGGGCGGAGGCGTCGGCGGAGGAGGATCGAGCAGGCTGACTTCCGCCGAGAGGAACGCCGGCGACAGGTGCGCGTAGCGCATCGTCATCTTCATCGACTGGTGGCCGAGCAGCTCGGCGACGGAGCGCAGCGAGGCACCGCGCATCATCAGCCAGGATGCAAACGTGTGCCGCAGGTCGTCAAGTGAAATCTTCGATCTCGGCGATCGCCAGCGTCGCATGGAAGCCGTTCTTGATGTCCTGCACGGGCTCGCCAGCGTTCGGGCCGGACTTGTGCGGGAAGACGTACTGACTCTCGGGCGTCTTCGCCTCGTCGAGCGCCTTGAGGGTCTTCAGCGCCGTCGCGTTGAGCGGCATCGATAGCGGGCGGCCACTCTTCGTCCGCGGAATCCGCATCACGCGATTCTCGAGATCGACTTGCTCCCATCGCAGGGAGCATTAACTCTCGGACGCGAGTCCGCAAGTCACCTTCGGCTAAGAGAGCATTGTCTTCGGTCAGTTTAGCGATCGCTTGAATGGCCCTTTCTCTATGCGCGAACCGTGAATCACCGCCGCAGTCAGAGAGATCAAGATCGCGAATGAACTGCTTGAAGTCTTCGCCGTCCAGCCCAGTCGCCGCTTTCACGGCAGCGATGTCATGTGCTTGTCCGCTCGGCGCCTGCGTATCTGAGATGAGTGACGAAAACACTTCTTGTGCTGAGAGACCGATCGATTGGTTGCTGACCAAACGTATTTGGATCGCTGCGTCAGTTCTCACCTGCTGGCGTGCGCCGCGATGGGCTTCGGCGAGCCGTCGCAGAACCGAGTTGTTTCTGCGTTCTGCAGAACTCGCAGTGAGTCTGGCAATTGACCACGCCTCGCTGGGAGTCCCTGAGTACTTCAGCTGAATGAGTTCGATGCGATGTGCTGATTCGAGCGTCTGCCCGCCAAAGTAGAGGGCACAATCCACTCCGTCCCAGTGCTGTTCGCCGTCAGATCCGGCTTCTGAAAGCACCCCTTCCACAGTCACGCCCTCCAACAACGTACCCGTGGTCAGAAGTGTGAGCACCTGCTCCAGCGCCCAGAGTTCGTGGAACTGATCTCCGGCATTTGAGCCGCGGGCGCCGCGATAATCCGCGATCGGCTCCGGCAACTTCAGGGCCTCCCGGCTCCGGCAACTTCAGGGCCTCCGTCGACGCTCTTCGACGATCTCGATCCAGAGCTGAAGAGTCAGATCCTCTCGTTCTGGCCTCCCGAGGTATGCGCGCATCTCGTCGGTATAGCGGTTCTTTAGGATTGACAGATCGAGAGGAACAGCGTCGGCCAAGTACGCAAAGTCATCGCGATCGCGTTGGAGATTACGTTCGAGTTTCGCGAGCGCCAGGTCGTATGGGTCAAGCGCGAACAGGCGGATATGCTGACAGGCGCCTGGGAATACTTCCGCTAGACGTTGCTCGTAGTTCTCGGGATACGTCGCTACGGTCACAACGTCGAGGTACACGCCGTGCTTCTTGTGTAGCTCCGAGTTCTTGCCGGCGAGCGCGACGAGAGTCGCCTGTGAATTGGACGGAAGAACGAGCAAGACGTCCAAATCTCCCGTTGGCCGTGGCAATCCGTAGCACGCGGTGACAACGAATCCACCAAGGCAGTGGAGTGCCACGTCGGATGGGGTCTTTTCGTCGAGGTCTGTGAGGAAGCCCCTCCACGGTTGTGGCAGTTCAAGAGGCATACGGCAGATGTTCCGGGACAAGATCGGTCAACATATTCCAGTGCTGCGCCTCTGGCGTGCGTTTGTCATGCAGCCATCGCCGCTCTGCAACAGTCATTGATTCGCGACCGAGCGTGTCTTCTTTCGCCAAGCGCGCGCGATCAAGTTGTTGCTCAAGTCGCGAGAGCTTGAGCGCCAGCGTGTGATCGCCGGTTCGTTCTGCGCATTGTCGCGTGAGCGTAAGTACGAATCCCAATCGATTCTGAACATCCTTCACTTTGGCTCGCTCAAACAACCAATTCCAGTTCAGGTTCGGATAGTGCAAAACCACCCAAGGGAGCGCTTCGGCAAGTCGCGCTTCCAAATTTGGTTGCTGCAAAGCCGTCAACAGCACTTGCGCGGGGTGCCAGCGCGCTCCGCGCCTTAGATAGGCGAATCCTGGATAGCCGAGCGCTCCCAACGCTTCGGCGATTTGCTGCGCACTGACGCGTGGTCTGGGAGCTTCGACATGTAGCTCAGTCGCCGGCACATCAAAATGCCGCTGGAGCTTTGACAGAAGTCGTTTCGTAAACGGTCGACGTCCTTGCTCAAGCAAGGACAGGTACGGTTGCGACACCCCTAGCTTTTCGGCCGTCTCGCGTTGCGTCCAGCCCTTCTGCCGTCTGACCGCTTTCAACCAGGACGTTGCCATCAGCTTGAATCTCCATTACCATAATATTACAAGTAATGTAATATCTCAAGCGAAGACAGGGAAAGCAATGGACAGACCTGACGAAGGCGTTGCGGCTGCGAGGGCTGAATTGCTCAGCAATTTGTCGGCTCTGCGGCAGGCGGTCTTGGCAACTGCCACTCTCGCGACTGTGCTGGATAGCGGGTGGTTTGATGCTGTCGAAGCTGAAATCAACAGAACATCGCCCCCGCGTCCCTCGACGACGGATCCGAGCGGATTTCTTTACGACTTCTGCCATCCGTTGCGGGGGGTTGACTGGTTCGAGAAGGCACAACAGCTAGCGTTCGATGGTCGGCGAAGCGAGATCGGCGACGACTCGAAGTTCGCACTGGCGTTTGCTGGGCTTGATCCGCTCCGCACAATAGTTCCGTCGCTCGACGCCCGGCTGCAGGCTTTTTCCTCATTGACGTTCAAGCCAGAAACCGTGCGCGTGAAGCTCGCCGAGCTCAGAGCCGCGCGTCAGAACACGTCGTTCAAGAATCACCTCTTCGAACTGAGCGTAATGGGAGATCTTGCTCTCAAAAAGGCGCTGACTGATATTGAGGACCCAGCCACTGCGGTAGATGGTGTCATCAACGTTGACGGTCGGGACATTCTGGTTGAAGCGACGAAGGTGTTTACCCGGAATCGCAATCTGCCGACTCGCGAGGATCGGCGCGTTCGCTGCGATTTCACGGATCGCGTCGTGCAAGCGCTGAGCCGCTGCAGGCTGCGCAAGCGGTGGGCCGGCGCTTTTCCGCGGAGACGCCTCTCGGAACGCAGCCGCGATCGTTTGCCGGCCCTTACGCGATCATATTCCGCCCGTAATGGAACACCGCTGCTCGATTACGTTCCGGACACTTCGCTGATCAAGGTCGCTCGACACCAACGACTCAGTCACGACTCGCACTCTGCACCTTTATCAATTCGGGCATCTTCACGCCAGGCCGCGAGATTCGCTGTCGCGATGTCGGCCGGACGCTCTTCTGAAACGGTCTGATGCGGACCGGCCGCTGCTTCCGCGCCGATTCGTACAACGCCTCGACCAGCCGCACGTCCTGCAATCCTTCCTCACCGGACGGCTCGGGCTGGGTGTCGTTCAGGATGCAATCAGAAAAGTACAGGAGCTCCGGCGCGAACTGGTCACGTTTCCCCACGTGCTTTGTTC
Organism: Acidobacteriota bacterium; assembly: GCA_016184105.1. Lineage (NCBI taxonomy): Bacteria > Pseudomonadati > Acidobacteriota > Acidobacteriota bacterium. Next base: position 133,627 of record JACPDI010000007.1, on the reverse strand, counting down.
GTTTCTTGCCGCCGATCGTCACGGTGTATTTCAAGCCCTCGGCATACTCATAGGCCGGATCGGCATGGAGGTGTCCTTTCGTGCCCACGATGCGGTACGCGGCCACATCTGCGGCGTTGAAGCTGGTGATGAAAGTCGCCACCCGGTCGTCACCAAACCGCAGCGTGGCGGCCGTCGTTTCATCGATTTCGGCGAGACTCCTCAGCCCACTGTTGATCGACACAGCAGAGACGCAGGTCGGTTCTGCTCGGAACAGGTTCCGCGCGGCGTTGATGCAGTACACGCCAATGTCGTACAGCGTCCCGCCTCCATACCGGCGTTTCGTGCGAATGTCGCCGCGCCGCACCGTCAGGGAGAACGAGGACGTAAAGAACTTCAAGTCGCCCAGGTCGCCACGACGCGCCAGGTCCATGGCCGAGAGATTGACGGTCTCGAAGTGCAGCCGGTACGCGATCATGAGCTTGACGCGTGCCTGTCGGCAGGCGGCGATCATGTGCCGGCACTCCCGCACGGTGACGGCCATCGGCTTCTCGCACAAGACGTGCACGCCCGCCTTGGCCGCTCGCACCGTGTATTCGGCGTGCATCGAGTTCGGCAGTGCGATGTACACCGCGTCGACCTCGTTCAGGCAGTCCTCGAATTGGTCGTATGAGAAGGCGTGCTCGAGCCGGTAGCGCTTGGCGAGTTCCCGCCGTTTCGTTCGATCGTTGCTCACGACGGCGACGAGCTTGGAGTTGCGTCGAGCATGCGCAAACGCCGGAAGGACAGCAACCTGGGCAATGTGGCCGAGTCCGACCACCGCGTAGCGTACGGGCTTAGCTGGTGACATCACAATCTCCTTCGCCACATTCAGAGACGCTCCGTGAGCGAGCGTCAAGGGTCTCTGTTCATTGCCGCATTCGGCCGAACTCGAAGAGCGCATGGTCGTCAGAGGTCGCCCCCTGCCATCGCTCGACGAGCAGCCGCGCCGCCAGGGCGCCGAACGTCATGCCATTTCCTCCATAGCCCAACGCGAACCAGTGGCGGGGATAGCGCCGATGTGGCCCGATATACGGCAGGCTGTCTGGGGTCATCGCGAACAGCCCCTCCCACGCCACCGGCGTCTCTACGTGCGCCAAGACTGGGATCGACTTCTCGAAATGCGCGCGCAACTCACTGGTCGCCTCCGCGAAGACCGCCGCACGCCTCTGACGCGGTCGCACCAGTCGATCGGAGCCTCCCCGCCATCGGTCGTACCATCCGTCACTCCACCTTGGGCAGCGGCGCTTCGGCGGGCCCGGAGATCACGTCTCCGGTTGGCTTGAACCGCGATCCATGGCAGGGGCAATCCCATGTCCGCTCGGCGGTGTTCCACGCCACGACGCATCCCATATGGGTGCAGGTCGCGGAGCGGAGCGTGACCGCTCCCGACGGGTCGCGATACGCGGCAACCTTTGCACCGTCGCGTTCGATGATACGACCCTGCCCTCGTTTCACGGCCCAAAGCGATCGAGCGTCGGTCCCTGCAGAGCGGTCGCGAATCACGTAGTACGGGTAGTCGACGTTCTCCTTGAGGTAGTCCCAGGCGCCGCGCGTGAGCGCCTTCCGGCCTGGGTCGAACAGCTCACTCCACGGGTTCGTTCGTCCGAGGATGGCATCGGACATCATCATGCCCGCCAACGTGCCGAACGTCAGGCCGTTGCCGGCATATCCGGTGGCTGCGTATTGATGGTCAGTGATTTGCCCGATGTAGGGCAGCCCATCGGGCGTCTCGATGACCTGGCCGGACCAGCGATGCGTCACGTCCACCTGAGGAATGAGCGCAATGAGACGCGTTTCGAGGCGCTCGTAGCACGCGACGGTGTCGTCCTGCTGGCCGGTTTTGTGGTCCTCGCCGCCGAGGATGACGACGTCAAAGTCCCGGTGCGGCTCGACGCGCAGGTAGTAGTACGGATCGCTCGTGTCCCACCACAGCGCGTCAGGCACCTGGCCCTTCGGTACGCGGCCGGCAACGACGTAGCTGGTGTACAGCGCCAGCTTCGTCTGAAAGAGGGTTGCGCCCGCCAGACCGGCCAAGCCGACCACCGGATTGTGCGTCGCGATGACAAGGTCCTCACACCGAACCGTCTGGCCACTCACCTTCACCGCTCGCGGGTCGTCACAGAACTCGTCGGCTGCCGAGTGCTCGAAAATGCGGCCACCGCGGGCGATAAAGGCCTTCGCGACGCCGGCCAAATAGCTCCGTGGGTGAATGCGCGCCTGATCGGCGAAGCGGACGCCCGGTTGATTGGCCAGTGGTACGGTCTCGATGTACTCGGCGTCGAATCCCATCTCGCGGGCCAGCGTGGTGTCTTCCCGCAGACGCGCCGACTCTTCAAGGGTGCCCTCCTTCAGCGGCGCGTGCAGGTATCCATCGACCCACTCGAAGCCAGCGTCAATCGCATGCTCGCGAATGATCTCGTCGATCGTCGCGATCGCCGCCAAACCCGCGTCCCAGACGGCTTGCGCGTGATCGCGCCCGAGCCGATTTACAAGCTCGGTCAGGCGCGCGTCGGTTACCATCGTGAGGTGCGCGCTCGTGTGGCCGGTGTCGGTCATCGCGCAGCGGTCGCGCTCGAGCACCACGACGCGCTTGCCGCCCTTTGCCAACAGGCAGGCCGCGGTCAGGCCTGTCACGCCCCCGCCCACGACGACGACGTCAGTCACGACATCCTGGGTGAGCTTCGCGAACTGCGGGAACGTGGCCGACGTGGCCCAGTAGGGTGTCGTGCTGGTGCTCTTCGTGGGCATCGTGATTCGTCCTCTCAGCGTCCCGTTTCCGAGTGCGGCGCGTGCACGGGTTTCGACTCCGGGGACCAGCGTTGTCGCAGGTAGACCGCGAGCCACACCATCGACGCGATCGCCAGGAACTCGCTCTGCCAGTTTTGAAACGATTCGAACCAGAACCGGGATGATGCGATGTAATCGACGAATGTGGGCTGCGGTTGCGCATGCAGGACTTCGTCGGCGGCATATTCCGCGAATCCGCCCACCGCATGACCGACCCATGACCCGATGAACAGCCCAATGAAGGCGAGCCCGAGCGAATGCTCGTAGAGTCGCAGGATCCAGCCACCGCGTCGGACCGGCCACGGTGCCTCGGGATCGTCGGCGAAGTCGCGGGGGTCGGTATCGACGAGTTCCTTGACGCCCGGTCGTCTCGATTCCGGCGAGCCTTTCTGAATCAGAAAGGTGGTCAGGAGTACGAAGACAGCCATCTGCAGGAACTCGCTCTCCCAGTTCTCGAATAGCGCCTCCCACGGATGGCCGGTGCCGAGGTAGGTCGTCAGCGTGACGCGGGGCTTTCCATGTTCCTGCTGCTCCGCGTTGTACTCCGCATGCCCGGTCGCGACCTGTCCGACGACGAACAGCGCGAACATCGACATCAACAGCAGCGTCAGCCCACGATCGCGAATCCACGTCTTCACGTCTTGCGAACTCATGCGGTGCGGCTCGCTCAGTTCGAACAGAGCTTCCGCGCTCATAGGCACTGTCGAGAGGAGCATTTTGCGTACCAGTCGGGCATCACACCTGCTTGTAGGCCATTGAACAGAGACTGCTTGGAGAATGCGGCTGCAAATTTCTTCAAGAGTCCGCCTGGCAAGACGAGCCAAAGAACGAGCTCGGCTTTTCGTGCGACGAGCGCACTCGTGCAGCGGCCCTGAAGGCCCAATTGCTGCTTGCGCGCAGGGCAGTTCGTTGCGCGTAGGCCTGTCGTTGTTGCGCGTATACGGCCATTTGACCATAGGCGCAACAATAATTGCTCGTACACTTGATTATTGCGCATACAAGTGGTTTAATTGCGCGTATGAGCTGTCCGCGCAACTTCGAGGCCTTTGACCGTGCCTAGACCGATCCCCGCTGACGAGCTGGATGAGATCGAGAACGCCGTGCGCGCCCACCCAGGGATCACTTCGGCCGAGATCGGGGATGTCCTCAGTGAACAAGTGCCGCGGCGCACGCTGCAGTTCCGGTTGAAGCGTCTCGTGGATGGCGGCCGCGTTCTTCGCGAGGGCGAAGGGCGCTGGGCGCGTTACAGTGCGCCCGGCGCCGCGCGTGCCCCGGCGCAGCCAGAAGCCGCGGCAGATGAAGCCGCGGTACCCCTGTCCCCTGAGAGCCAGGAGATCAGGGTGTATCTACGCCAGCCGCTCGTCGCGCGCAAGCCGGTCGGCTACAACCGGGAATTCCTGAATACCTACCGCCCGGGAGAAACGTTCTACCTTCCGGAGCGCGCGCGCGCGCGCCTAGCCGAGATAGGGGCGAGACCGGTGAGCGGGCAGGAGCCGGCGGGAACGTACGCGCGGCAAATCCTGAACCGACTTCTGATCGACCTGTCATGGAATTCGAGTCGTCTCGAGGGGAACACGTACTCACTGCTCGACACGAAGCGGCTGATTGAGTTCGGCCAGGAGGCGGAAGGTCGAGACCGGCTCGAAGCCCAGATGATTCTCAATCACAAGGATGCAGTGGAGTTTCTCGTCGGCAACGCGGCGGAGATCGGCTTCAACCGGTACACGATTTTGAACCTGCATGCCATCCTTGCGAACAACCTCTTGGCCGACGAGAGGGCTGCCGGACGACTGCGTCACATCGGGGTTGGCATCGACGGATCGGTCTACCACCCGCCTGAGACCCCGCAGCTTGTCGAGGAGTGCTTTGACCAGCTGCTCGCGACCGCTGCGGCGATTACAGATCCATTCGAGCAGTCCTTCTTCGTGATGGTGCAGCTGCCGTACCTGCAGCCGTTTGATGATGTGAACAAGCGCGTGTCCCGAATGGCGGCGAACATTCCGTTCATCAGAGCCAATCTCTCGCCCCTTTCATTCACGGATCTGCCGCGCGGCCTGTACGCGCACGCCGCTCTCGGAGTCTACGAGCTCAACCGGATCGAACTTCTCCGGGATGTGTTCATCTGGTCGTATGAGCGTTCTGCCGAGCGCTATGCCGCCGTGCGGCAGTCACTCGGCGAGCCCGATCCCTTCCGGCTGCATCATCGAGACGCGCTCCGCGCTGTGGTCGCGGAGGTTGTGCGGGGCCGCATGGACCGAAAGACGGCTGCTGCCCACATCGCGTCATGGGCGACGGCGCATCTCGAAGAGAGCGACCGGGCGGCGTTTCGCGAGGTCGCCGAGACCGAGTTGTTGGGTCTCCACGAGGGCAACTTCGCGCGCTATCCGATCAGGCCAGCGGAGTTCACGGCATGGCAGGAGATCTGGGCCCGCGCGGCACGTGACGCGTTGCAGGCGTCTGAGCGGTGATCATGGTGTTGGTGGTGACGGTGACGGTGGTGCTGCTGCTAGCCCGCGGCCAGTGTGAGCACGCCGAGATAGCGGCTCTCGTCGGCAAGGTCGAACTGCGTCGAGAACCGTCCCGACGGGCCGGCGGCTTTCAGGTGATAGCGGCTGCTGTTCGGCTCGAGCCCGTCGATCATGAACTCACCGAAGGCATCCGTCGTCGCCCGCCCGGCCTCACGGCCATCCTTCTCGAGAACGACTTCGACGCCGGCGGCGCAATCCTCGACGCCGTCCATCCGCTGGACGACGGTCCCGCCGACGAAGCACTTCGTGATCACGTGGAGGTTCCTGTAGTAGACGCGCGGCTTCGTCGCCAGCCTGGGCTCGAGGACCTCGAGGTGCTCCTCGGCCTGGATCCGCTGCATCTCCTCGTCCTCGACCTTGATCGTGCGGTAGACGTTCATCGGGCAGGCCTGCTCGGCCCGCGTCCGGGTCCAGCCCTCGTCCAGTAGATGCGCGTCGAACGTCCACGCCTGCGGGATCTGCTTCTCCTCGTTCCAGGCGACCGCGCCGTAGGGGCAGGCGTTCACGATCTGCTTCTGGCCCTTCGACTTCTCGGGATCGATGATCACGATGCCGTCCGGGCGCTTGCGCACGGCGCCGTCACGTGCCGCCTTGATGCAGGGTGCATGGTCGCAGTGGTTGCACATCACCGGCATGAAGCGCGCCTGGACGAACGGGTAGGTGCCGCGCTCCTTGCGCCGGATGTCGAGCCAGTGATGTCCCTGGACGGGCTGTGCGGCCGAGTAGCCGGCGAAATCGTTGCCCACGTACTCGTCCTTGACCGCAAGGAAGCAGAGTCGGCAGTTGTCGCAGCGCGCCACGTCGACGATCAGGTTCCACATCTTGGCCATCACGCGGTCTCCGTCGGCTGCCAGGTGTCGACGCCGGCCCACTTCTCAACCTGGATCAGCACGCAGTTGGGCTTGATCCCATGCCCCTTCTTCGTGATCGACTCCTTGGGATTCAGCATGTTCACGCAGCCACCGAGGTCTGTGGACCTGCCGGGTTCTCCCACCGGGTCGTACTTGGCCGATCCCGAATAGGCGCTGACGGTGCCCGGCCGGAGCCGTTCCGTGACCTGGGCCGCACAGACGATCGAGGCGCGGTGGTTCCACAGCCGGATCAGATCGTCGTCCTTGATCCCTCTCGCCTCGGCATCCTCCCTGCTCATCCGGGCCACGAGGTAGTAGCGTCCGTTGTTGAACACGCGATGTTCCCGGATGTCGTTGAGCGTGCTGCCCTCGGCGTCGCCCATGACGTGGTACGGGTAGCGGGTGTGCGCCGTCTGCAGCTTCAGCGGAAAGTCGGCGAGATCCGGGTTGCGCTTCGGATCTTCGTAGGTCGGCATGTACCGGTTGAGCGGCGGGCGGTCCGGATCGTCGATGCTCTCGAGCGACTGGGCCACGAACTCGTACTTACCCGAACGCGTCTGCAGGCCCTCGAGGTATCCGCCCACGTAGTCCGACGGCAGCGGATAGGGTTCGGGCGTGTCCTTCTTCCGGCCTTCGTAGTACCAGCGGTTCGCGACCGGCGCACGCGCCGGTTCCGGATCGGCGGGCACGACGAAGTAGCCTTTCTTGAGAAACTGCCGCCAGGAGATGTGCCCGGCCAGGTCGGAGGACTCGAACACGCGCTTGCACCAGTCCAGCTCTGAGGTGCCGCCTTCCGAGTACACGGCTCCGAGGCCCAGTCTCTCCGAGACGGCGAGGAAGATGTTGTAGTCGGACTTCGACTCGCCCAGCGGCTCGATGCACTTGTGCTGCAGCGAGATCACGCGGTGGTTGTTCATCGAGTACATGTGGTGCACGTACCCGGCGCCAACGTTGTACCACTCGCCGATGTCCCACTTCTCGAAGACCGTGCACGCGGGCAGGATGATGTCCGAGAACGGTGTCTCCCCCTCCTTCCAGACCGACTGGTTGACGATGAACTTCAGGCTTTCGTGCTGGTACGCGCGGGCCCAGCGGTTGCCGGCCACCATCGTGCCGAACAACTGGCTGCCGTACTTGTAGAGCATCTGCACGGGCACGTGGCCCGGCGAGGGGTAAAAGACCGGGAAGAACTGCCCCTGCACCGACGAGACGTCGTTGATGTACGCCATGGCCTTCCCCTGCGTGATCGCCTCGGGGAACCAGATCCTGGGGACGGCCTGCCGCACCGTGTTCATCGTCACGATGTGCGGCATGCGCTGGTAGTTGTTGGCCGAATTGGCGCTGAAGGCCAGGTCGCCGGAGAAGCTGCCCTCGCCGTAGCCCGGGAAATAGAAGTTGAAGTCGACCGGCGCGCCGAACTGCAGGTTGCCGAAGTTGCAGCCCGGGCGGCCCCAACCCTGCATCGCGGCGAGGATGGTCATCATCCGGGCCCACTGCATGCCCGTCGGGCCGCGGCCGGCGCCGCCGACGCCGGAACCCCAGCTTCCCGCGCCGAGGTAGGTCTTCTTGGTTCCCCACTCGCGCGCCAGTGCGCGGACGTCGCGCGCCGGCACACCGGTCTCGGCCTCCTGCCACTCGGGCGACTTCGGCACGCCGTCGCTCTCACCCAGAACGTAGGCCTTCCATTCGTCGAACCCCGTGGTCCTGTTCGCGACGAACTCCTTGTCGTAGAGCCCCTCGGCGATCCAGACGTGGCAGATCGCCTGCGCAAGCGCGGGGTCGGTCCCCGGCCTGGGCGCGATCCACTTGCCGCCCAGGTGCGCCGCGGTGTGGTTCAGGTAAGGATCGATGTGGACCATCTTGATGCCGAGTTCTTTGGCCCACTCGCGCCGCTGCGCCCCCTCGAACCCGTAGGTCGTGTCCGGGTCGCTGGACCAGAACACGATCATCTCCGCCTCCTTGAGGCAGTCCTCCACGGTGCCGTAGAACTCGGGGCACCCGAGGCGCAAACTGTTGCCCCAGTGGTGCATCGCGCCCCAGAACCAGCCTTCCCAACTGTCGGGGCTGTGCACGAGCTTGGTGACGCCGATCAGGTTCCAGAAGCGGTTGAAGGCGCTCAGGTAGTGTCCGAGGTTGCCCCACTGGTGGTGCGAGCCGTGGTCGACCGCGATGGCGCCCGGACCTGCGGCCTTGGCGCGCTTGATCTCGCTGGCGACGATGTCCAGCGCTTCGTCCCAGGTGATGCGCTCGAACGCGGACTTGCCCCGGTTCTGGGGGTTGCGCGCGCCGTTCGGGTCGAAGTCGACCCGCTTCATCGGATAGAGCAGGCGGCCGCTCGAGTACACCATCGACTTCTGGCACATACCGTGCGCGGCCAGCGTCGTCCGCCGCGACGGGGTGAACGTCCTGCCGCGCGCGGTGATGGACCAGGACGGCGCGTCCTTGTCGTCGAAGTCGATCGGCGTGGTGCGGATGATCCTGCCGTCCTTGACGTAGACGAAGATCGGGCCGCCGTTGGTGCCGCTCGTGTAGCGCACGACGCCGTTGCCCATACGGGTCCCGGCCTTCCAGGTGACCGACTCCAACCGGGTCAGGATGCCCAGGAACCAGGTCGCGAGGTCATCAGGGCCGATCAGGCGGACCTTGTAGTTTTTCGCGGCGTCGATGCGCTCCAGCAAGTCGACCGGCGGCGTGAGGAAGCTCTCCGCGATCGCCTTGTTCTTGAACTCGATGGTGATGTCGGGATGCTCGTGGATGCCGCGTCCTGAGCTGATCCTGCCGTTATCGAGCCCGATCCAGCGACCCTCTGGCCTGTCCCGCAGTCTGAACTGCGCGACGAGATTCCTCTCCTTCAAGCGGGAGGCGTACTCGGGGTACACGCGCGCAGCCACTCGCATCGCCTGCGGAATGCCCCACAGCAGGATCGAGAGTTTCATGTCTCACCCTCCAGGAACGAACGCCGGGCGCCGTTCACGTGGCAAAGCCGACAAATTATCATATTATCATACAAATAAGATAATAGCGGTCATCGCGTGCGCGTGATCGCGGAATCGCGTGGTTCGAGGACATCCTCGTGCTGCCACATCCGAGTACTTCAGCGTCATCGTTGCCCAGGAGCTGCGAGCTGGCATTCAACGTCCGCGGGGTCGAAAGGCGCTGGAAAAGAACGTTCTGAGGGTCTTCGAGGCGAGCAAATCGGACTACTATCCCATCGGCCGGCGCCTGGCACCGATCCGGCGATCTCCTCGCGGAGATGGCCCGGAGAGAGGGCTTGGAAATCGCCCGTGTTTCGAAAGCATTCGCCAACGATGTTCTCCTGGCTTTGTCATGTCGCGAGGCGGGATGCGTGCTCGTCACTGACAATCGGCGCGATTTCGAGCGCATACATCAGTTCGTACCGTTCGAATTCACTGAGCCTTGGTCGGGAGGGCAGCTCAGACGCGGCGGGCGTCATCAGTGAGCGTCGAAATTCCCGGCAACTCTTCCGGTTCGGTCTGGACTGCGCGAAGCCGCCCAGCTCTCACCGCTCCCGCCTCCCGCGCCACCCACGTCCGCTGCGAGGGTTATGCGGCAACCGCGACCAGACGACCCGCACTGGCATCGCTGTGGGGACCGCTCGGGTGCGCGTGCCGGGCGTATTAGTCGGACTGTTGGTCCTCGTGGCCGGCGTGAACGCACAGGTCGCGGTTCGGGGCGCCGACGACAGCCGTGCGGGGTCGTTCGTCTCGACGGGCGGCCAGGTTCGGCAGCAATACGAACGGTTCGCGAACGAGGAGTGGGGCGCCGAGGTGCCAGACGCCGATGGCTACTGGCTCGAGCGCTACATGTTTCAGCTCGACGCGCGGCTCTCGCGGCGAGTGCGGTTGTACGGAGAGCTGAAGAGCGGCATCGAGATCGGGCGGGCCGGCGGGCACGCCGTTCGCTGGCTCGATCAAGGCCGGACCAAGGGGGCGGATCTCTACTACCTCGGGTATCGGCGGAAGGAGGCGACGTTCGATCAGGGTCAAGGCCGGGAACTCCGGCACTCGTGGGGCGCCCGCTTCTGGAAGGCGTCGGGTGCCCTTGACTACAACGTGGAAGCCGTCGTCCAGACGGGACACTTCGCAAACACCGACATCCGTGCCTGGACGATCGCGTCAGACACCGGTTACCCGATTGGAGCGGCAGGACGACCGAGGTTCGGCCTGCGCGCCGACATCACGAGCGGTGATCGCGATCGCAACGACGATCGGCTCGGGACGTTCAATCCGCTGTTTCCCAAAGGCGCGTACTTCGGGCTGATTGCCTCCGCGGGGCCATCGAACCACATGGACCTGGACCCCCAAGTAACCGTGAATCCCCGCGACGGACTCGTGATGACGGCGAGCTGGCTGTTCTTCTGGCGGCGGCAGGTCGACGACGGCATCTATGGGATACCGGGGAATCTCGTTCGTTCCGGACAGGGCACACGTTCGCGACTTGTCGGGCCCTCACCAGGGGTCGAGGTCGAGTGGCAAGTGACCGAGCACCTGTCCATGACTGGCAACGCGTCGCTCTTCACCGCCGGGCCGTTCATCCAGGAATCCGGGCCTGCCCGCACCATCGGCTTCACCGCCGTCTGGGCAACGTACCGCTTCTGATCGCGAGAGCGGTGCCTCGCTGCGCAGCCTGAACCCCCCCAAAGTGAGCCACCGGAGACCACGCCGGCAGCACGGCTGGCAGACGGGGCGGCGCAAGCCGGTCGAACGGCGCGGCGGCATAGACGACATCACCGCCGAGCACGGTGAGCGCTGATTCGATGTTCTTGATCTGCTCCTCGGGAACGGCGAGATAGTCAGCGGTGAGCACCGCAAAATCCGCGAGTTGGCCGGGCGCGATACGACCCTTGATCTGTTCGTCTCCGCTGAACCATGCGCTGCCGACCGTGAACAGTCGCAGGGCCTCTTCGCCGGAGAAGTCGCGGCTGGCCGATTCCGACAGGATCTGTACTACCGGTTGCGCGTGATCGAGATCCGTATTTCTCCGCTCCGCGAGCGCCGGGACGACGTGCTGCCGCTTGCGCGCCAATTCCTGGCTGACACGGCTGCCCGCTTGAATCTGCCCGTGACCGGGTTTAGGCCTCGTGCGGCGGACCAGCTGCTTCAGTGGGGCTGGCCCGGCAACGTGCGAGAGCTGCAGAACGTAGTGGAACGAGCCATGGTGCTGGCCCGCGGTAACCGCGTGGACGTGGACGATCTGCCCGAGGAAGTGCGCCTCGCGATGCCGGCGATCGGTTCACCCGGCCGGCAGCGACGGCTGGCCGACGTCGAACGTGATTACATCCTGAACGTGCTCGATTCGGTGGACGGCAATCGCACGAAGGCTGCGACGGTCCTTGGCATCGGGCCCGCAACGCTGTTCAGAAAGCTGAAAGAATACGGCCATGGTCAGTGAACGCCGGGGTGCCGCCTGCCGAGCGATGGCGCGCACGAGTCCGTCTCAAACCGTCCTGGACAGTCGAACAGCCCGCGACTCGACGAGCGACGCGAACTTTGTCAAGGGCGCCTGAGACGCGGCTCCCGCCTCGAACACGGCGATCGCCGTGGAGCCTTCGCCGGTAACATAGGCCTCCGATGGCTCTTTCGCCCCTGCCGCCGACCGATACCCGCGCCTTCTTTCGACCGGTCTCTTCGGCGCTTGTCACGCTGCTGCGCACTCTGCCGGCGGCGGACTGGGAGCGGCCGACGATCGCGGGCAGCTGGGCGGTCAGGGACGTCGTCGCGCATCTGATCGACCTGACGTTCCGCCGGCTGTCGTTCCATCGCGATCGGATGACGCCGCCGCCTCCGCCGCATCCGATCGCCTCCGAGCGCGATTTCGTGCGCTTCATCAACGCGCTGAACGCCGCATGGGTGGACGCCGCGAAGCGACTCAGCCCCGAGGTGCTCACCGATCTCTTCGAGATGGCAAGCGCCGGCCTGGCCGAATGGTTCGAGCGGCTGCCGCTCGACGCCCCCGCGCTGTTCGGCGTCTCCTGGGCCGGCGAACAGACGTCAGAGGGCTGGTTCGACGTCGGCCGGGAGTTCACCGAGTTGTGGCATCACCAGGAGCAGATCCGCATGGCCGTCGGCGCGCCATCGCTCGGCGACGCGAGATACCTGCGCGCGGTCATCGCGATCGCCGTTCGCGGCCTGCCGCACGCGTTCCGGGACGCGGAGGCGGGAACCGGAGCGGCGCTCGTCCTGGACGTGAGCGGACCGGCAGGGGGGACGTGGTCGCTTCTGCGCGAGCCGGAGCGATGGACGATTCACGCGGGCGAGGCGTCGGCCGCGGCCACGCGGGTCCGGCTCTCCGACGAGACAGCGTGGAAGCTGCTGTTCAACGCGCTTCCGGAGCGCGATGCCGCCGGCGCCGTTCAGATCGAGGGGCGGGCGGAGCTTGCGCGGCCGCTCCTCAAAGCCCGCTCGGTCATCGTCTAGTGGCCACCGCTCACCTCGCCACCATCCGTCCCGTCCGCAGGTAGTTCAGGTGCCACGCGTGCGCCTCGGCGAGCAGGCCGCGCAGGTCCGCCAGCCCCTGCTCGGTCACGAGCACCTGCACGCCGTGCTCGGTGTGATCGACGTGCGACACCGTCGGGACCCACGCGCCGGATCGGAACACGCCGTTCACGCCGCCAGACGAGGCGAGCCACGTCTTGACGTTGTGAAGCCGCTTCTGCCGACGTTGTCGCCGGATCGAATCCGGCGCGGCTCAGGTTGACGGATCCATTCCCGCGGGCGTCAACTAACGGCGTGAACGATCGCGCTGCGCACCCGGTGCCGGCCTTCGACGAGCAGCGCGCGCTCGCCGACCTCGAGAAGCTTCATCGCGAGATCCAGCGGGCGCGCGTGCAACGCGACCGCGCTGAGGCGGAGTTCGACAAGTTCGTGCGCGGGTTCCGCGAGCAGGAAGTCGAGGCCGAGGTCGGGACGAAGGGCGAGCGGTCGGTGCGGGCTCCCGGGCCTGTCCACGCGACCGCGCACGAGGATTCATCTCCCGCTGCGGCGCCGGCCACGCGTCGCGCCGCGCGCGTCGCCGTTGCACTGCTGATCGTGGTGGCCGCGCTCGCCGCCGTGCTCGCGGTGCGCGCGTGGCGCACGCGTCCCGACCTCGCATCGCAACCCGCGCAACCCTCTGACACACCGGCGGCCGCCGGCATCCGTCCGCAGCCATCGGCGCCTCCGCCCGTGCCGCCTGTCGAGCCGCGCACACCCGCCGCTCCAGCGCCGCCGGCAGGCGTGAACCTCGAGCTGTTGACGCGGCGCGCCGTGTGGATGAGGGTCACGATCGACGGCCGAAGGGCGTTCGAGCGCGAGGTCCCGGCCGGGGAGCGGATCCCGCTGCGCGCCCAGCGTGCGGTCGCCATCCGCGCCGGCGATGCGGGGGCCGTGGCGGTGACGATTGACGGCCGCGACGCCGGCGTGCTCGGACGCGACGGCGCCATCGTGACGCGCGTGTTCACCATGACGCCTGATCCGGACGGCGCCGGCAGGCGCTGACGCAACTGCAATCGCTGTCCAGATTCAGGACTTGGAATGCTCGCGCGACGCTGACGGAGTTTCGGCAGTGATGTCTGCCGCACCGTTCGCGAGCGCACGACGCGTGTCTCCGTCCCCTTGCGGCCGTGGCATTTCGCGCGCGTTGCCGGAATTCCGTTCCCTCCATTCTCCGGCGCCAAGCCCATCCGGTCCACTCATTGCTTGTGCAGAATCCAGACTTCGTTCGTGACCGATTACGCTTTTCTACTCACGTAGAAAGTTCACCATCCGGTCGCGCCCGCAGCTCGCTGACGTCGCCCGGCTCCACGCCACGTCAGGCCCTGTGACTTGGAGGGGAGTCGCGGATGCTTACGTCCCGGTTCATGTCCGGTGTCATTGCGTGCGTGCTGGTGTCGGCGGTCGCCGTCGGCTGGCGTCTCCACACGTACAACAAGTCGCGCGCGATCGAGGATTTCCAGGAACACCAGCTCCACACGGCCGACGTGGTGGCGGCCACGCTGCGCGCCGAGCTGACGGGCGCCGCCCGGACGCTGCGCGCGCTGTCGGGCGCCATCGCGCGCCAGCCCGACGTGGCGTCGGTCCGCGCGATGCTGGACGAGCAGGTCCGCTGCACGGAACCGCCGTGCTTTGTGGGGATCGCGTTCTACGGCGCGGACGGCCGCCTGGCTTACGCCGCCGGCCGGTCGCCGGGCCTGTCTTCCCCCGAGATTGACGCGCAGGCGCGGTGGGCCGGCGATCCGGCGAACGCCGGCCGGATGCAAACGGCGGTGTCCTCTGCCGTCACGCCCTCGCTGGTCTTCGCCACGCCGGTCCGCGAGCCGGCGGCCGGCCCGCACGGCGGCCCGGGCGGTGTCCTTGCGGCGGAGTCGGAGCTGGATTCGTTGCTGTCCGGGTCCGGGGCCACGCTCGACGATCCGTCCGTCGCCGGGCTGATCCTGGACGGCCGCGGCAATGTCGTCTTTCGAACGGCGCACCCGGAGATGCGCCTCCGCAACATCAAGCGGCGCACGCCGCTGTGCCGCACGTGTCACCAGTCGTTCGACCACGTCGAGCGCATGTTCGAGATGCCGCGCGGGGCGATCCGGTACTCGCTGCGCGGCGCACAGCACCTCGGCGCCGTGGCGCCGTTCGACTTCGAGGGGGAGCGCTGGGTCGCCGCGCTGATGGCGCCCGCCGACAGCGTGGTGCGCGTGCTCGGCGCCGAGTTCCGGCAGCTTGCCGCCCTGATGGCCGCGACGCTGCTCGCCCTTGGCCTGGTCATGCAGGTGACGTGGGCGCAGCGGCGGCGCCGGATCCAGGCGGAGGCGGAAGCCGCGCGCCGCGAGCATCTCGAACGCAGCCACGCGGAGCTGACGGCGCTCAACGCGCGGCTCGAAAGTGCGGCCGTCGAATGGCGCACCACGGTGGACACGATCGACGCCGCGCTGATGGTCCTCGATCCGTTCGGGAAGATCGCGCGCATGAACCGCGTCGCCTCCGACACACTGCCCGGCGAGCCGTTCTCGTGGCTGGGGCTGCCGAGCGAGGAGCTCGCGTTCTACCCGCCGTGGGACTCGGCGCTGGCGCTGGCGCGCGAGGCGGTCGAAACGCAGGAGGCTTCCGCGGCGCGCGTACACCACGCCGAGACCGGCCGCACGTGGGATCTCTGGTGCCGGTCGCCGCACGGGAGCGGGTCGGTCGTCGTCGTGGCGCGCGACACCACGTCGCTCGTCGAACTGCAGCGGTCGCTGCGCCGCTCGGAGACGATGGCGGCGCTGGGCTCGGTGGTCGTCGGCGTGGCGCACGAGGTGCGGAACCCGCTGTTCGCCATGTCGTCGCTGGTTGACGCGTGGTCCGTGCAGACCAACCGCGATCCCTCGCAGTTCCTCGACGCGCTGAGGCACGAGGTGGGGCGCGTCAACACGCTGATGACCGAACTGCTCGAGTACGGGCGGCCGACGAAGGTCGTGCTGCAGCCCTCGCCGCTGGCGACGGTCATCCAGGAGGCGGTGCGCGCCTGCTCGCCCGAAGCGGAGCAGCACGGCGTGCGGGTTGCCGCCGGGCCGGCTCCGGATCTCCAGGTGTGGATGGATTCCCGGCGGCTGGTCCGCGTCTTCATCAACCTCATTCAGAACGCCATTCAGCATTCGCCGGCCGGAGCGGCGGTCAGCGTGGCGGTCGCGCTGCGTCCCCCCGCCCGCCCGAGGCTGGTCGACATCACGGTGCGCGATCGGGGGCGTGGGTTCGCGGCCGAGGATCTGCCCCGCGTGTTCGCGCCGTTCTTCAGCCGCCGGGCGGGAGGCTTCGGCCTCGGGCTCGCGATCAGCGAGCGGATCGTCGCGGAGCACCGCGGCACCGCCGCCGCGGCGAACCATCCGGAGGGTGGCGCGATCGTGACCGTCTCGCTGCCGCTCACGCCGCCCGAACGCCAGGTCCGTGTCGCTCAAGGAGTCACCCGTGTTGAAGAGCCGTATCCTGCTGGTCGATGACGATGCGAGCGTGCGCCTGGGCGTGCGCTCGTACCTGGAGGCCACCGGCTACGAGGTCGAGGAGGCGGACACGTGCGCAGCCGCGCGCGCGCGCCTGGACGTGGACGTTCCCGACGTCGTGCTGCTCGACTACGCGCTCCCCGATGGCAACGCCGTTGACCTCCTCAAGCGGCTGAAAGCGGATGCCGTCGACGTGCCGGTCCTGGTGCTGACGGGACACGGGTCGATCGAGCTTGCCGTCACCGCCATCAAGGAAGGAGCCGAGCAGTTTCTGACCAAGCCGGTGGAGCTGGGATCGCTCGTGGTGCTGATCGAGCGCCTCATCGAGCACCAGCAGAACTCCCGGCGCCTGTACGCCACGCGCTCGCGCGGGGTCGAGACGCCGGTGGACGTGTTGTTCGCGTGCCGCAGTGCCGCGATGCGGGCGCTGGCGCGCGACGCGCGGTCGGTCGCGTCGAGCGAGGTCCCGGTGCTCATCGAAGGGGAGACGGGCACCGGCAAGGGGGTGCTGGCCCGGTGGATCCACCAGTCGAGCAGCCGCTCGCGCGAGTCGCTCGTGGAGCTGAACTGCGCGGGGCTGCCCCGCGAGCTGCTCGAGTCTGAACTGTTCGGGCACGAGCGGGGCGCCTTCACCGGGGCGACCGGCATGAAGCCCGGGCTGCTCGAGGCGGCGCACCGGGGAACGATGTTCCTCGACGAGATCGGCGACATGGACATGTCGCTGCAGCCGAAGCTGCTGAAGGTGGTCGAGGAGAAGCGCTTCCGGAGGCTCGGCGACGTCGCCGAGCGACGCGTCGATCTCCGGTTCATCGCGGCGACCAACCACGATCTGTCGCGGCTCGTTGCTGGAGGACGTTTCCGCGAGGATCTCTACTACCGGATTAACACGGTGGTGCTGCGGCTGCCGCCGCTCCGCGACCGCGTCGAGGACGTGCCGGCCATCGCCGAGCACCTGCTCGCGCTGCTGGCGCGCGACATCCGGCGTCCCGTGCCGCAGCTCGGCCCCGATGCGGAGCAGGCGCTCGTCGCCCACACGTGGCCGGGCAACGTCCGCGAGCTGCGCAACGTGCTCGAGCGCGCCGTGCTCCTGGCCTCGTCGCCGGTGCTGCGCCGCGCGGACCTGCGGTTGTTCTGCCCGCCGGCCAAGGGGATGCCGGCGACCAACGCGAGCACGCTGAAAGAACTGGAGTGGCAGCACATCAAGCGCGTGCTGGAAGAAGAGCAGGGCAACGTGCCGCGCACGGCGCGCCGGCTCGGGATTCCGCGCAGCACGATGTACCAGAAGCTGAAGTCGTCCAGAATCTGGACTGAAGTGTGAACGCCAGACTCCGGCGCGGCGCCGCGCATCCCGGCAAAGCGCCCCCGGAACGCGGCAACTGACCGCGCGCGCGGCACTTGCGGTTCGCGCGCCCTGACAACTGCCGGGGGCATGATGGTTGCCCCGGCAGGGCCGTCATGGGAACCGCCTCGGACGCCCTCCACCCTGTCGTCCAACGCAGCCGCCTTCTCATCGTCGACGACGAGCTCGGGACGGTGCTCGCGCTCCGGTCGTTCTTCACGCTCGCCGATTACGACGTCGATTGCGCGCTGCGGTCCGAAGAGGGATTGCAGCTGCTCGACCTCCATCAGTACGACGCCGTCATCACCGATCTCCATCTGTCGCCGGGGCGCATCGGCGAGGGGCTGCGCATCGCGGAGCACGCGCGCCTGCGGAGCCCGGTCGCGTGCGTCGTGATGCTGACGGCGTACGGGTCTGAGGCGACGCAGGAGGAGGCGGTCCGGCGCGGCGTGGACATCTACCAGACGAAGCCGGTGGAGCTGCCGCGGCTCATGCGGCACATCGAACGGGTGGTGAACGGGCATGCGCGGCGCGGCTGAATCCCTGCGCGACGGCATCTCGGCCGCGTACGCGCGCGAGTTCGACCGCGCCCGCACGCTGCTCGAGCACGCCGCGGAGATGGCGCCGGACAGCCCCGCCGTCTGGTTCTGGCTGGCGATCGCGTCGCCGGAGGCGGCGACCGCCGTGACGTGCCTGCGGAAGGTCCTCGAGGTGGATCCCGCGCACGGGCCCGCGCGCGAAGCGTTCGGCAAGCTGCTCGTCGCGCAGGCGCTTGCAGCCGCGGAGCAGGATCGGGCGGGCGCGCGCGCGCTGCTCGCGCAGGCCGTGGAGCTGGCGCCGCAACTCGAGACCGCGTGGGCGGCCCTGGCGCACTTCAGTGACGACCCCGCGCAGCGGCTGGACGCGCTCCGCCACGCGGCCGCGGTGGCGCCGCACCGCCAGGAATTCCGCACCAGACTGCACGAGGCGGTGCTGCACCAGGCGGTGTTGTGCGCCAAGACCGCGAAGATCGCCGAGGCGCGCGCGCTGTTCCGCGAGGCGGCGACGATCAACCCGGAGGACCCGCGCGTCTGGCAGGCGCTCGCGCGGCTGGCGGAGCGTCCCGCCGACGCGGTGAGCGCGTGCCGCGAGCTGCTGCGGGTGGCCCCCGCGCATCCCGGCGGCGGCGCCGCGCTGAAGAAGGCGCTCGTCGCCGACGCCACCGCGCTTGGCGCCGCGGGGCAGCAGGGCGAGGCGCACGAGCGCTGGCGCGAAGCGCTGTCGCTCGACGAGCGCGACCCGGACGCCTGGCTCGGCATCGCGTCCACGTCGGCCGACGAGGCCGAGATCCGCAACGCGGTCGAGACCGCGTGCCGCATCGACCCCGCGCACAAGCGCGCCGCCGCGTGGCTCGCGCGGCTCCAGGCGCGTGCGACGGCAGCGCCGGCGCCGGCGCCCGCCGCACCCGCGTCCGCTGCGCGCCGAAAGGGGCCGGCCGCGCGTGCCACCGCCGCGGCGGAGCGGCGCACCGTCATGGTCGTCGACGACAGCGCGACGATCCGCAAGATTCTCGGCATGACGCTCGAGCGCGCGGGCTACGCCGTCGTGGCGGAGCCGGACGGCGAGCGCGCCGTCGAGCGGCTCGCGCAGTTCGTGCCCGACCTGATCCTGCTCGACATCACGATGCCGAAACTCGACGGCTACGAGGTCTGCAAGCGGATCAGGAAGGACCCGCGCACGGCGCACGTGCCCGTCGTGATGCTCTCGGGCAAGGACGGGTTCTTCGACAAGGTCAAGGGACGCATGGTGGGCGCGACCGAGTACCTGACCAAGCCGTTCCAGGCGCCCGCCGTGCTCGCGGTGATCGCGACGCACTGCCCGGGCGGCCCGGAGGTGGCGCATGGCTAGACCGCGCGAATGCTCAAGGAGAGGCCAATGTCCAAGAAAGTGCTCGTCGTGGATGACAGTCCGACGGATCTGCAGATGCTCGTCTCGCTGCTCAAGAAGCACGGGTACGAGGTGACGACCGCGGTCGATGGCGAGGAAGCGATCGACAAGGCATCGGCGACCCACCCGCCGATCGTGGTGCTCGACATCATCCTGCCGAAGAAGAACGGCTTCCAGGTGTGCCGGCAGCTCAAGACGACGGCGGGAACGAGCGACATCAAGATCATCCTCGTCAGCAGCAAAAACCAGGAGAGCGATCGGTTCTGGGGCATGAAGCAGGGGGCGGACGAGTACATCGCCAAACCCTACCAGGATGCCGATCTGCTCGCCGCGGTGGCGAGACAGTCGTGATGGACGACCGACGTCATCACGAGCCGGAGATCGATCCGTCGTCGCTGCTGGAGGACTGGCTGGCGTCGCCCGGCGACGCGATGCCGCCTCCGGCGCCGGCGCCCGGCGAATCGGCGGAAGCGCCGCCGCTTGCCGGTGGCGACGGCGATCGTTCGTTGCTCGACGCGCTGTCGTCCGACGCGGCCGCGCCGCTCGCGGCAGACGCCGCGCCGGCGGAGGCCGCGAGCCCGCGCACGCGGCTGATCCTGTTTGGCGTGGCGGGGTCGATGTACGGCGTCTCGCAGGCGCTGGTCTCCGAGGTCGCGCGCGTGCCCGGCATCACGGCGGTGCCCCACGTGCCCGCCTGGGTGCGGGGCGTGGTGAACCTGCGCGGCGATGTCGTGTCGGTGATCGACCTGAGAGCGCTCCTCGGGCTCGAGGCGGTCTCCCCCTATACCGGACGCCTGCTCGTCGTCCGGCTGGCCGACGAGGAATTCACGGCGGGCCTGCTCGTGGACTCGGTCGAGCAGATCGTCGGCGTGGCGCTCGACTCGGTGAAGCCCCCGTCCGGGCCCATCGAGGGAGCGCTGGCGCCCTATCTCACGGGCGTGTCGCAGGTGGGCGAGCGGCTCGTCGCCGTGCTCGACCTCGAGCGACTGCTGCGTTCGGCGGACATCCGGCAGTTCGAAGATCGGAGAGAGGAAGCATCATGCGAAGCAAGAACCTGAAAATCAGAAGCCGGCTGCTCCTGACGGTCGCCGTGCTGGCCGTCATGCTGGCGGGCGGCACGGCGGCGGGGCTGTGGAGCATCCGGACCGTCGACCAGCAGGCGAGACAGCTCGTGCACAAGGACGCGCAGATGGCGGGCGCCGCCGCGCAGTTCGCGCTGCACGTCGCCGAGCTGGTCCGATTCGAGCGCACGTTCTTCCTGGACGACGCGCCGCGGTCGCGCGAGGCGATGGCCCAGCTGCAGAACTGGAGAACGGCGCACGGACACGCGGTCGAGCGCCTGAAGGAAATCGACTCGCTGGCCACCGAACCGGACGAGCAGGCGACCGCGAAGGCCATTCGCGCCGCGCTCGCCACGTACCAGCAGGAGTTCGAGGGCGCGCGCGAGGCCGCGCAGAGCGGCAGCTTCATGGCGGCGGACCCGACCGGGCCGGAAGCGAAGGCGATGCGCGCCACGGTCGACCAGCTGCAGTCGCTGTCGAGCGCGTTCTTCGTCCGGTACCGCGACCGGATGGCGGCCGGCGGCCGCCAGGTGGAGCAGGGGATCGGCCGCGCGTACGTGGGCGTGATCCTCGCGCTGCTGCTGGCGTTCGTCGTCCTCCTGCCGTTCATGAAGTACTTCGTCCAGGGCCCGATCCTGAATGAAGCGAACTCGCTCGTGAAGGTGTGCGACGCCATCACGGTCGGCGACTTCACGAGCCGCGTCGAGAATCCCGGGAAGAGCGAGCTGGGCATGGTGGGCCGGTCGCTCAACACGATGCTCGACAACACGGTCGCCCTCGTGCAGTCGCGCCAGGAGCGCGACGCGATGCAGGCCGCCATCATGAAGCTGCTCGACGAGGTGAGCGGCGTGGCGGACGGCGACCTCACGGCGCAGGCGGAGGTCACCGCGGACATGACCGGCGCGCTCGCCGACTCCTTCAACTTCATGATCGCCGAGCTGCGGGGCATCATCGGCCACGTGCAGGGGGCGACGCACGACGTCTCCCGCTCGCTCGTCGAGCTGCGGTCGTTCACCTCGTCGCTCGCCTCCGGCACGGAGGCGCAGGCGTCGCAGGCGATCGAGGCGTCGGCCGCGATCGAGGAGATGGCGACGTCGATCAACCAGGTGTCTGAAAACGCGTCCTCGTCGGCGGCGGTCGCCGAGCAGGCGCGCGCGAACGCGGAGCAGGGCGCCCGCGCCGTCGCCCGCACGATCGAGGGGATGAAAGCCGTCCGCGACCAGGTGCAGGAGACCGCGAAGCGGATCAAGCGGCTCGGCGAGAGCTCGCAGGAGATCGGCGAGATCGTCGAGCTCATCGGCGACATCGCGGACCGCACGAGCATCCTCGCGCTGAACGCGTCGATCCAGGCGGCGATGGCCGGCGAGGCGGGCCGCGGGTTCGGCGTGGTCGCCGAAGAAGTCGAACGGCTCGCGGACCGCGCGACCGAGGCGACCAAGAAGGCCGCGATGCTCGTCAAGACGACGCAGAGCGAGACGGCGGAAGTCATGTCGGCGATGGAAGACACGACGCGGGAGGTCGTGAACCGGTCGGCCATCGCGAACGAGGCGGGCGTCGCGCTCACCGAAATCCAGGGCGTGTCGAACCGCCTCGCCGAGCTGATCCAGGCGATCTCCGACGCCGCGCAGCAGCAGGCGCGCGGGTCGCAGCAGATCGCGCGGTCGATGAACGAGATGTCCTCGGTCACGCGCACGACGGCGACGAGCACGAAGGAGACGGCCGTCGCGATCGGATCGCTCTCGGCGCTGGCCGACGGCCTCAACAAGTCGGTCGCGCGGTTCAAGCTGCCGACCAACGGCAACGGCAACGGAAGCGGCTACGTCGTGCCGATGGCTGACGCGGCCAGGCAGGCCGAATCGGCGGCGCGATGATCGGCTTCCCGACGCCGGCCGACACGGAGTCCTGCGGGCCGTGGGGCGACCTGCTCCTGCGGCACTGCGGGCTCGCGCTGCGGGAGCCGCAGCTCTCGGCGCTCGCCGGCCTCGTGCCCGCGCGGATGCGCGCGCGCGGGCTGGCCAGCTGCGACGAGTACTACGAGCTGCTCGAGGAGGAGAGCAAGGGGGGGAGCGAGTGGACGGAGCTGATCGATCAGCTGATCAGCCACGAAACCTCGTTCTTCCGCCACCCGCCGTCATTCGAGGCGCTGCGCACGCACATCCTGCCGGAGCTGCGGCGGCGGCCGGACATCGGGCGGAACCTCCTCAGTTTGTGGAGCGCGGGATGCTCCACGGGCGAGGAGGCGTACTCGCTCGCGATGACGGCGATGTCGGATCCGGCATTCGGCGGAGAGTTCCTGGTGTGGGGGGCCGACATCAGCCGCCGCACCGTGGAAGCGGCGCGGATCGGGCGGTACAGCGAGAAGGCCGTGTCGGCGATCCCGGCCGAGTACCGCCGGAAGTTCGTTCGAGCCGCCGGGGGCGGCGGGGCATGGGGCATCGATCCGGAGCTGTGCCGCCGTGTGCGGTTTCTCGCGATCAATCTCTATTCGGCGTGCGACATCTTTCTCAACCACGACGTCATCTTCTGTCAGAACGTCCTGATCTATTTCGCGCCGCCGGCGGTCACACCGTTCGTCGCGATGCTGGGGTCACGGCTCACGCCGGGAGGGTATCTCCTCCTCGGCCCCGGTGAAGCGCCGTTCGAGTGCCCGGCGGGGTTGGAACCGGTCGCGCTGCCCGGCGTCCGGGCGTTCCGGCGCGTCGGCCGAGTGAGCAGAGAGGTACGGCCATGACGGCGATCACCAGACCGCTCGACATCATCGCGGTCGCGGCATTCTCCGAGGAAGTGCGCTCGAGCGTGCCGCGCGTGCTCGCGGCGCTCGACGTGGCGGAACGGGAAGGCGCGCCGAGTCCCGCGGCGCACGAGGCGTTCCGCCTGATCCACGCGCTCAAGGGCGCGGCATCGATGGTCGGACTGGCCGCCCTCGGCCACGTGCTGAACCAGGCGGAGGAGATGCTCGACGTGCCGGTCAACGAAGGGCGCGCCGTGCCGGAGCCCGTCCTGGCGCTGCTGCGAGTGACGGTGCCGAAGTGTCCCGCGTACGTCGAGGCCGCGTGCCGCGGCGAGTGCGCCAGCGACGTCGCGCTCGAGCTGTCGAAGGCGTACAGGGATTTCGCCGGCTGCAATCCGGAGGAGCCGGACGCGATGCTGCTCGATCTCATCGAGCTGGATCGCCGCGGGCTCGAGCAGCACGCGCCCGCCGCGGCGCCGGCGCCGCCTCCCAGGGGCGATGACGACCTGGACCTGGACCTGGTTCCCGCCGAACCCGTCCCACAGGAGCTCGCCGAGGTATTCGCGCAGGAGGCCCAGGAGAATCTGCAGGCCATCGCGCGCCTGACGGCGCACATCTGCTCGACGCCCGACGATCGGGACGCGCTGCAGGAACTGCGTCGCGCGGTTCATACCATCAAAGGGGCGGCGGGCATCGTGGGCTACAAGGCCGCCTCGCGGCTGGCCCACCGGATGGAGGACCTGCTCGATCGCCTGTACGACGGCACCGCCGCCGCCACTCCAGAGGCGATGCGGCTCATCACCAGTTCCTCCGACGCGCTGGACGATCTCATTGCCTCGCCTCCCGACGATCCCGCGACGCTTCGCGAGATCCTCGTTCGCCTCCTCGCCGAGTACGACCGCACCGTCGGCTGGACGGGCACGGCGCCGGCCGTCGCGACAACCGCCGGCCAGGCGCCCGGCGCGATCGCTGGCAGCGCCGCGCCGGCAGCACCCGCTGTCGCTGCGGAACCCCGCGAGCCCGAGCGCCGTACACGGCCGGATCGCCGCCGCAACGCGGAGGACCGGCGTCGGGGCGGCTCGCAGGTGGTACGCGTGCCGTTCGAACGCCTCGGCGAACTCGTGCGGTCGGTCAGCGAGCTCGTCATCAACCGGTCCTCGTTCGACCAGCACTACGCCGGCCTCGTCGAGCAGGTGGACGAGTTGAAGCTGAGCACCGCGCGCCTGCGCCGCCTCGCGCTCAAGCTCGAGACCGATTACGAAGTGCGCGCGCTGGCGGGCAACGTCGCGGCCTCGGCCGGGCCGGGGGGCCATGGCTTCGACGAACTGGAGTTCGATCGGTACACCGACTTTCACCTGCTGTCGCGGGAGATGACCGAAACGGCGAGCGACATCGGCACGATCAGCACCCGCCTCTCCGAGACGATCGGCAACTTCGACGGCGATCTCACGCGCCTCGGCCGGCTCACGCGCGAAGTCCAGGACAAGGTCATGGAGTTCCGCATGGTGCCGCTCGTCACGCTGGCGGCACGGCTCGAGCGCGCGGTGCGCGTCACCGCCGAGGAGTGCGGCAAGGCGGCCGATCTCGTGCTCGAGGGGGAGAACGTCGCGCTCGACAAGACGCTGCTCGAAGAGATGAGCGACCCGCTGCTGCACCTGCTTCGCAACGCGGTCGATCACGGGATCGAGACGCCGGCCGAGCGCCTCGCCGCCGGCAAGCCGGCGCGCGGGCGCATTGCCGTGCGCGCGTCTCACGAGGGCACCGACGTCCTCATCGAAGTTCAAGACGACGGCGCCGGCCTGGATCTCGAGCGCATCCGCCGCACGGCCGTCGAGCGCGGGTACGCGTCGGAGGCGGACGCCGGGACGCTCTCGGAAGAAGAGCTCATCGCGCTCGTGTTCGAGCCCGGCTTCAGCACCGCGCGCCGGCTGAGCGAGGTCTCGGGGCGCGGTGTGGGCCTCGACATCGTGAAGGCGAAGGTCACGCGGCTCGGCGGCCGGCTGAGCATCGCCTCCCGCCCGAACGCAGGCGCGACGCTGACCGTCCGCGTCCCGATGACGCTGGCGATCACCCGCATCCTGCTCGTGCGCACGGGCGGGCAGACCGTCGGCCTGCCGCTCGGCGCGGTCCTCCAGATCGCGCGGCCTGACGCGCCGGCCATCACCTCGGTCGGCACCGAGCGCGTCGTGGAGGTCGACGGGCGCACATACCCGCTCCGCGACCTGTCGTCGCTGCTCGATCTGCCGCGTGCGGCCGAGACGTCCGTCAATCGCCCCGTGCTCATCGCGAACCTGGGCGGCCGGCGCATGGCGCTCGTCGTCGACGAGATCGTGCAGAGCCGCGATGCGGTCGTGAAGACGCTCGGGACGCATCTCCGGCGCGTGACGGGCGTCTGGGGCGCCACGCTGCTGGGCGACGGCACCGTCATCCTGATCCTCAATCCAACCGACCTGGCCGGCACCGCCGACCAACCGCGCGTGCGCCCCGCGGCGCCGCGCGCCGCCGCCATCGAGCTGCAGTCGTACACGGTGATGGTGGTGGACGACTCGTTGAGCATGCGTCACGTGCTGTCGAACGCGCTCAAGAAGGCCGGCTGGAACCCGGTGCAGGCACGCGACGGCGTCGAGGCGCTCGAGCTGATCCACCGCGCGTCGGATCCGCCCGACCTGATCCTGCTCGACATCGAGATGCCCCGCATGGACGGCTACGAATTCCTGGCGACGATACGCGCGCAGAGCCAGTACCGCTCGGTGCCGATCGTGATGCTGACCTCGCGCGGCGGCGACAAGCATCGCGAGAAAGCCATGGGGCTCGGCGCCACCGGCTACATCGTGAAGCCGTTCCAGGAGGAGGCGTTGATCCAGCAGGCGGGCGACCTGATCAAAGCCTCGCGCGCGGCACAGAGGAAGGCATCGTGATCCGAGTGGCCGTCGCCGACGACTCGGCATTCACCTGCCGCCTGCTGGCCTCGTACCTCGAGTGCGCCGGCGACTGCGAGGTGGTCGGCACCGCGCACAACGCGGCGTCGACGATGGATCTCGTCCGCCGCACGTCGCCCGACGTGCTCACGCTGGACCTCGAGATGCCTGGAGCCGAAGGCCTCGGGCTGCTGCGGCAAATCGTGGCCGAAACCTCCGCCGCCGTCGTGGTCGTGAGCGGCGTGTCGCGCCGCGCGGCCGCGACGACGCTGCGGGCGCTGGAGGTGGGAGCGGTGGACTTCGTCCTGAAGTACACGCCGGGCGCGCCCGTCAGCCCCGCGACGCTGCGCAGGGAGATCGTGAGCAAGGTCATGACGGCCGCCACCGTCCGGCCGCGCCATGCGCGGAAACCGGAACGGGCCGTCGCGCGTCCGCCCGTCCGTCACCCCGACCCGCGCGGGCGCCTGCACGGCCCGAGGACCGCGCCAGGTCACGAAGGGATCATCGTGATCGGGGCCTCGACGGGCGGTCCGGCGGCGCTCCGCGAGCTCCTCGCGCAGCTGCCGTCCGATTTCCGGATCCCCTGCGTGGTGGTCCAGCACCTCCCCGCGACGTTTACGACCGCCTTCGCCGCGGAACTTGGGCGCTATGCCCGCTTGCCGGTCCGAGAGGCGGACGCGGGGGTCGGGCTCGCCCGCGGATCGATCATCGTCACGCCCGGCTCGCGCCACCTGCTGGTGCGCCCCGGAGGCCGGCTGGAATTGCGGCCGACGGCAGAAGAGGAACTGTACCGGCCCTCCATCGACTTCGCGATGGTTTCGGCGGCGGAAAGCTACGGCGCATCGAGCGTGGGCGTCGTGCTGTCAGGCATGGGGCGCGACGGGGCCGAGGGGCTGAAGCGCGTGCGGCAGCGCGGCGGCGACGCGTACGTGCAGGAGCCCTCGAGCTGCGTGATCGACAGCATGCCGACGCAGGCGCTCGAACGCGCGGGCGCCGACTTCGTCGGCACGCCCGATGTCATCGGCTCGATGCTCGCCATGCGGGGGCAGTCGTCATGACAGGTGAACGGAAATCCGGACTTGGTGGCTTCATCTGCTGCGTCGTGGGAATGGAACAGTACGCGCTCGCCGGCGCCGACATCCGCGTCGTCGCCCGCGCGGAATACGTGAAGAAAGGGGCGGGGCCTGCGAACCGCGTCGGCACGTTGCGGTACGGCGCCGAAACGCTGCCGGTCTACGGCCTGTCGGGACTGTTCGGACGCGCGCCCGAGTCGTCGGTCGCCGACCGCTACGTCATCGTGACGCGAGGCGACGGCGAGTCGTTCGGCCTGCTCGTCGATCGCATCGTGCGCACTCCTGCCGGATCGCCCGCGCTGCTGCCGCTCCCCGCGGCGGCCGGCGCGACGCCCTCGGCGTGGTTCGACGGGCTGTTGCGGATGGGGGACGTCGTGTTCTGCCTCGTTCTCTCGCCACGGGGCATCGATCCGCTGGCGCCCGCCGCGCCGCGCCGCGCCACGCCGCCGATCGCGCAGCCAGCGGGCGGGAGGACGGGTGCGGTCGCCTCCGGCATGGCGCTGACGTTCACGAGCGCCGCGTTGCCGAGCGTGCACGCAGCGAGGTACGCCCTGGCCGCGGATCGCGTGGGAGGCATCGTCCAGTCGCTGCCCTGGATCCCGCTGCCGGGTGCGGCGCCGCACATCCATGCGGTCGGATGGTGGCGGGACCACGCCGTGCCGATCCTGCGGTTCAACGGGGAACACGGCGCGGACGTCAACGGCTCGGAACGGTTCCTGGTGGCGCGATCCGGAGGTCGCGGCCGCGGCGGCTTCTTCGCGTTCCGCGTCGGGGCGGACGTCGCGCTCCATCGTGCGACCGCGGCCGATCGGCGGCACGCTGAGGTCGAGCGCCGCGAGTGGTTCACGCGCGGAATCTTCTCGGTCGCGGGCGACGCGGTCGCCTTGCTGGATGTCGACGCCATCATCGCGGGTCCCGGCGCCGTGCCGCAGGACGCGGACGGCCGGGTGGCCGCGGCAGTGTGAACATGGCTCGCGCCCTGGATCGCTCCGATCTCGTCGACAAGGCGGCCCGCCTCGTCACGCGCGGCGACCTGGACGGCGCGGTCACACTGTACGAAAAGTTGTTTCAGAACGATTCGAAGGACTGGAGCATCGGCAACACGCTGGGGGATTTGTACATTCGCACCGGCAAGGCGGACGCCGCCATCGCGCACTTCACGTCGCTTGCCGAGCACCTGGCGGCCGACGGGTTCGCGGCGAAGTCGCGCGCCCTCTATCGGAAGATTCTTCGCATCCAGCCTGACAACGAGACCGCCCGCCGCCGCGTGGACGAACTCGAGCGCAACGAATCGGCCCAGGTCAGCCCGTTCCTCAAACGGGTACTCGAGACCGCGAGGGCCGCACGCGAGAGCGCGGTCGTGGAGCCGGACGCTCCGCCGGAGCCGATGCGCGTCGAGGAGACACGGCTGCCCGCGCCGCCGCCGCCGCGCGACGTTCCGGCGGCGGCGGCGATGCCCGCGAGTTCCAGCGAGTGGGCGGACGAGTGGGCGGCGGTCCTGGCGCCTGATCAGGAGGCGGTCGAGTCCGGTGTCGTGCCGGCGCCGGACCCGTCACCGGCGGTGGCAGTCGATGACGACCTGTACGATTTCCGCCAGGTGATCCTCGCGGCCGACGGCGAAGTGGCGCGTCGCAATTTCACCGGCGCCGTGTCGGCGATCGAGCAGTTCCTCGCCTCGCAGCCGCAGCACATCGAGGCGCTCGAGAAGCTCATCGACGTCGGCGTCGAGGGGCGGCTCGACCGCGCGCTCATCTCGGCGCAGGCGCGCCTCGCGGGCGCGTGCTACGACTGCGGGCGCACGGAACAGGCCTACAACATCGCGGTCGATCTGACCGAGCGCGAGCCCGACGCCGCCGCGCATCGCGGGCTGCTGGCGCGGGTCAGCCGGGCACGAGACGTCAGCGAAGCGGTGCCGGACGTCCCGCCCAAGCCGGCACCGGCGAGCGACGTGGACTCGGCCTTCGAGGAGATTCGCACGGCGCTCATCGAAGAGGCGGCGGCTGCCGCGGAGGAGCGGCTCACGGAGGCGGAGCGCCTGATCGAGTCGCAGCAGTTCGACGCGGCAGTCGCATCGCTCGAGGAAGCCATGTGCGCGCCGCACCTGCGCGCGAGCGCCGGCTCGCGCCTCGCGGGCGTGTACCGCGATCGCGGCGCCCCGATGGACGCGCTTGCGTGCCTCGAGTGGGTCGCGCAGGTGCCGCCAGCCACGGAGGAAGGCGGGCACGAGCTTGCCTATCAGCTCGCCCTGACGCTCGAGGCGATCGGCCAGGAGTCGCAGGCACTCGGTGTCTATCGCGAATTGCTCGCGGAGGTCGGTCCCCAGTTCCGGGACGTGGCCACGAGGGCCGAAAGGCTGGCAGCGGCGTGAACCCGCTCGTCCCGGATCTGGACGCGAATCCGAACCACGGACGTGCCGTGCCAGCGCACGCACCGCGCCGCGGCCACTTGCCGCTCGCAACTGCTGACGGGCAAACAGGTTGTCTGAGTCGATGCCACCGCAAACAGGGAGGCACGGCAGTTGCCCTCCATCCTTCCGCGCTCGCATCGGCCTGCGGCGCGAGGAGCACATCATGACGCCATCCAACACGCCCGCGAGGGCGCACCTGCTTCGGCGGGTGCCGAGCCGTCCGGCTGTCGCGATCGTCGCGGGGGTCATCTGCTGGACTTTTGCCGCGATGGTGAGCCTGGCGTTCTCCGCCCCGCAGACGCCACCGCCGCAGCCGCCGCCATCGGGCCAGGCGGCGCCGAAGCCCGCGCCGTCCGCACCGGAACCGGCGCCCGCGCCGGAGCCGAAACGCAATCCATTTCTCGATCCGGACGAGGAGGAAGAAGAGGAAGAAGAGGGCGCGGCGCCGGGACAGAAGGCGGCCAAGCCGACGAATCCTTTCGAGGCCGATGACGAGGAGCCGGACGCGCCCCGGACGCGCAGGTTCACCTACACGGGCACGGCGAAGTGCGCGCGGTGCCACATGAAGCAGTTGAAGGCGTACCGCGAAGGGCCGCACGGCCGCGAGTGGGACGAGCGGACGCCGGCCGCGTCGCTCGGCTGCGAGACCTGCCACGGCCCGGGCCAGGCGCACGACGACGAGCCGGCGGAGAAAGGGCTCCTGCTGCGCCCGTTCGTCAAGATGTCGCCGCGCGAGGCCAGCGAGTTCTGCCTCTCGTGCCACAACCGCGGCGAGCACGCGCAGTGGCAGGGCAGCGTGCATGCCTCGCGCAACGTGCCGTGCGCCGGCTGCCACAGCATCCACGATCCGAAATCCACGGACGGCCACCTGCGCGGGGCGACGATTGTCGCCACCTGCGCGCGATGCCACCGCGAGAAGGCCGCGAAGCTCCAGCGCTCGGCGCACATGCCGGTGCGCGAGGGCAAGATGGACTGCACCTCCTGCCACGGCCCGCACGGCACGACGAACGTGCGCCTGCTGAAGGCGGGCAACACGATCAACGAATCCTGCCTGAGCTGCCACGCCGAGAAGCGCGGCCCGTTCATGTGGGAGCACGCGCCCGTGCGGGAGAGCTGCGCGACCTGCCACGACGCGCACGGCTCTTCGAACGACCGGATGCTCGTGGCCAAGGCCCCGATGCTCTGCCAGCGCTGCCACATCGTGTCGCGACACCCGGCGACGATCTACGACCGCGTGGCGCTCGCCAACCGCAACAACCGGCTGGTCGGACGCGCCTGCGTCAATTGCCACCCGAATCTCCACGGGTCGAACCACCCGTCTGGCCAGTACCTCGAGCGGTGAGGCGAAGAGAGGACAGCATGCGCACCCCACTGACGTTTGTCGCAGCCGGACTTCTTCTCACGGGCGCGGCGGCCTCGGCGCAGCAGAACGACCCCGGCCAGCAGATCTTCGTTCCCTCCGCCGCGCAGCTCGCCGCGCCGCAGGGCTTCGCCGCGTCGTTCGACGCCGGCAGCCGCTTCACCGATGTCACGGGCGACAAGTACCGCTTCCAGCGGTACCGCGACTTCAGTGACGGCCTCGTGGTCGAGCACTTCACGCTCGATCGCCAGGGGACCGGCTGGACGTTCAATGCCAGCGGCGACCATCTGAGCGCGGAAGACCGGCGGCTGTCCGCCACCTTCCGCAACGGATCGAAGGTCCGCGTGTCCGTCGAGTGGGACCAGATCCCGCTCTGGATCAGCGGCGACACGCGCACGCTCTACACGAGCGAGTCGCCAGGCGTGCTGCGCCTGGACGATGCGATGCGCGCGGCGATCCAGGCGGGACGCGCGACCCTGTCGCAGTCGGCGGGCGCGGCGTCGCCGATGGCTGCCACCTCCCGGCGTGATATCGCCAGGGTCGACCTGGCGTACAGCCCGACACGCGAGCTCACCGTGAGCCTCGGCGTGAAGCACACACGGCGCGACGGGACGTACCCGCAGACCGCGTCATTCGGCTTCGCGGACGTCGTCGAGGTCATGGCGCCGCTCGACACGCGCACGACCGACGTGAGCGGCGGCGTGGAGTGGGCCAACGCGCGCGGCATGGTGCGCGTGGGCTACCAGGGATCGGCGTTCGAGAACAACGTGCCCACGCTGGTGTGGGACAACCCGCTGAAGCTCACCGACTCGACCGCCTCCAACAACTACTCGAACGGGCTCGGCGGATCGCGCGGGCGCATGGCGATGCCGCCCGACAGCCGCATGCAGGGGATCACCGCGTCCGGCACGGCGAAGCTGCCGGCCAACAGCCGCGTGACGGCCAGCATGACGTTCGGCGCGTGGACCCAGGACGCGCAGTTGTTGCCGGTGACGATCAACACCGCGGTGCCCGCGGCGCCGCTGCCCCGCGAGACGCTTGAAGGGGACGCGCGGACGGTGGCGACCAACGTCGGGTTCACCTCGCAGCCGACGCGGTATGTCTTCCTCAGCGCACGGTTCCGATCCTACGACTTCGACAATCGCACGCCCGTGTTCCACACCCCGATCGACGTCGTGTTCGACCAGACCGTGCACGAGGGTGCCGAGACCGAACCCCTGAGCTTCACGCGCTACAACTTCGACGCCGACGCGTCGTTCACGCCCGTGCCGCTCACCGCGATGCGGATCGGGTACTCGCGCAACACCGACGATCGCACCTTCCGCATCTTCCAGAAGACGACTGAGGACCTCGTGCGCGCGTCGGTCGACTCGTCGGCCGGCTTCGTGACCGTCCGCGCGATCCTCGAGCGCTCGCAGCGGCGGGGATCCGGCTTCGACGAGCATCTGCTGCTCTCGGCGACCGAACAGCTCGGGCTCCGCCACTTCGACGTCGCCGATCGCGACCGCGACCGCGTGACGGCGTTGATCCAGCTGGCGCCGGTGGACGCCTTCGGCCTGACGGCGTCCGCGTCGTACGGGAAGGACGACTACCTGAACAGCGCCCTGGGGCTGAGGAACAACGAGAACAAGTCGTACACCGTGACCGCCGACATCACGCCGGGGTCGCGTGTCGCGGCGAGCGTGTCGTACACGAACGAGCGCTTTGCGGCGCTGCAGAACTCGCACTCCACCCTGGTGCCGGGCACCGCGCTCATCGTCGATCACCGGCGCGACTGGGCGACCGACAGCGCCGACCGCACCGAGACGATCGGCTTCTCCCTGGATCTCCTCAGGCTGTTGCCGAGGGTCGACGTCAGCATGTCGTTCGACGACTCGCGCTCGCGCGCGACGTACGTGTATCGGCTGCCGGCCGACAGCACGCTGGTGGCGCCGGTACAGCTGCCGGCGATCACTCACGACCTGACGTCTGCGACCGGCGATCTGCGGTTCCACCTGTCGCGCCGGGTCGCGATCGGGCTGCTCGGCTGGTACGACAGGTACGACGTGGACGATTTTGCCATGAGCCCAGAGACGCTGAACCGGATCGACCTGCCGGGCAGCCTCCTGCTGGGCTACGTCCTGCGGCCGTACACCGCGAAGTCCGCCGCCGTGCGGTTCATCTGGACGTGGTAAGGAGTTGAGGGTGGCCGGACGGCCACCCGTGAGGAGAAGACGCACATGCCCCGGATTCTGTCTGCAGCCGTATTGATAATGGCCCTCGCGATGCCCGCGCGGCTGCTGCTCGCACAGGCACAACAGTCCGGCGCGGCACGACAGATCGATCCGCTGATCGTGCAGTGGGACAGCGGCCCGGGAAAGATCGACGTGTCGAAGTACCCGCCGGACATCAGGAAGAAGTACAAGACCTTCGAAGACCTCTGCGCGCGGTGCCACCCGCTGGCGCGCGCCGTCAACTGCGACTTCGTCCTCGAAGCCGACTGGGAGCGGTACATCAAGCGGATGATGCGCCGCGGCCGCTCGCTCATCACGCCGGCGCAGGCGCTCGAGTCCTACGAGTTCGCGGTCTTTGATGCGAAGGTCCGCAAGCGCGAGCTGTACGAGCGCCGGCTGAAGGAACAGGGATCGGAGTAGCGCACGACCCCGTCAACACATTCACGTTCGGAGGATGACCGTGAAGCAGGTACTGGTGGCAATGGTGTTCGTCTCGATGGTCCTGACGGCCGCCGTGTCGGTCCGGGTGATCGGCTCGCAGATCTACGACGACCGCCCGCTCGACAAGAAGGTGATCTCGTGGGACGCCGGGCCGGACAAGATTGACGTGTCGAAATACACGCCCGAGATGAAGCGCAAGTACAAGATCTTCGCCGACCGGTGCGGCGGCAAGTGCCACCCGCTGGCGCGCGCGGTCAACTGCGACTTCGTGCTCGAGGACGACTGGGAGCGCTACATCAAGCGCATGATGCGCCGGGCGGGGCGCGCCATGATCAGCCCGGCCGACGCCATGGAGATCTACGAGTTCGCGGTCTACGACTCCAAGATCCGCAAGAAGGAACTCTACGAGTACAAGCTGGCGGCGAGCCGCCAGTAGCTGCCGTGGAACCCTCCCTCTCCGTCCCTCGTATTCGAACACAGGGCACCTGGCCCGGTGGCCGGGGCGAGGGACTGGAGAGGGACCGATGACATTCTGGAAACGCCTGATTGGCAGGGGGGAGCCGCCCAAGCGGATTCACGTCTGCGTCGAATGCGGCATGCCCGTGCACGACCATAAGCCGTGGTGCTCGATTCTCCGCGGGCAGCGGGAGATTGACGCCCGGCGCGCCGCGCAGGAAACCTCGCGCGGGTAACGACAGGCCCTGCTTTTGCCTTTTGCGTTTTCCCTTTTTCCTTCTCCCCGTGTCTATAATCCCCCCTGACTCATACGCGGCTCGCAGGCGAGCGCGCGGTGGACGTGCCCGCCACCTGGATCAACGGGCTCGCCATGACCGTGCCCCGATCCGGCGTGGCTGCTGGTGCCTCCGGGCATCTGGCTCGCCATCGCGCTGGCGGTCGCGGCGGGCGTGGCGCTATTCCCCGCACGAGGCGCAAGGGGAGGCGCAGAAATGCGCTTCCTCTTTTTCGCGTCCACATATCCATGCGAACGGCTCTGACGGTGTGCGCGCTTATGCTTGCAGTTGTGGCGGTCAGCGGCCGGCAGCCCGGGGCGACGAAGCAGCTCGTGGCCCATCGCGGCGCGTCCGCGTATGCGCCCGAGCACACGATCGACGCCTACACGCTCGCTCTTTCGCAGGGGGCCGATTTCGTCGAGCAGGACCTCGCGGTCACGAAGGACGGCGTGCTGGTCTGTATCCACGACCTGACGCTCGAGCGGACCACCAACGTCGAAGACGTGTTTCCGAATCGGTTCGTCGAGCAGAAGGGGAGCGGGGCGGCGGTGAGGCGCTGGCTTGTTGGCGACTTCACGCTCGCCGAGCTCAAGACGCTGGACGCCGGTGCCTGGTTCGACAAGAAGTACACCGGGGCACGCATCCCGACATTCCAGGAAGCGATCGATCTGGTGAAGGGAAAGGCCGGCCTTTACCCGGAACTCAAGGATCCGGAGTTCTACCGCCGGCGGGGCGTGAGCCCGGAGACGCTGCTGGCGGAGATCCTGAAGAAGAACGCCCTTCCCGACGCGAAGACACCGATCATCATCCAGTCGTTCGACGATACGACGCTCAAGCACCTTGCCAGGGACCTTCCGGCGATCCCGCGCGTGTTTCTCGTCGATCCGGGTGCGACGCACCGCGTGGACTCGCCCGGGAAGATGAAGGAGATTGCCACGTGGGCCACCGGCCTCGGGCCGAACAAGACGATCGTCTCCGCGCGGCCGGACGTGGTCTCGTGGGCGCACGCCGCGGGCCTCACCGTCACGCCATGGACCTTCCGCTCGTCGAACACGGGATCGTTCCCGGACGTTCGCGCGGAAATGGAAAAGTTTCTGTACGACTATGGAGTCGACGCCGTGTTTACGGATAATCCCGACCAGTTTCCTCGACGCCCGCGGCGTTGACCGCCGGGAGACGGCCACCGACGAGCGCGTCGTACACCCAGCCTCCGGCGACCGCGCCGATGCAGGGACCGACGATCGGCACCCACCACCAGGAGTTGCCTGCGCGGAAGACTTCCATTCCCCAGCCGGCGACGGCCGTGAACAGCCGCGGACCGAAGTCGCGCGCCGGGTTGATCGCGTAACCAGAGTTGAAGCCGAACGAAGCACCGATCCCGACGACCAGCAAACCCACCATCAGCGGCGCGAGCCCTGCGGGCGGCGGCACGTTGCGAGCGTCGGAGATGGCGAAGATGACGCCCATCAGGATCGCCGTGCCCACCACCTGGTCGATGAATCCCCCGGGAAACGTGCTCAGAAAAGGACGCGGGTAGGTGGCGAAGATTCCCGCCGTCCCCTGCGCGCCGAGCACCTGGCGCACGCCGCCATCGAACGCCGCGAACGCCTCGTGATACGTCACAAAGACCACGATCGACGCGACAAACGCGCCGGCTGTCTGCGCCGCGGTGTAAGGCAGGACCTTGCGCCACGGAAAGCCGCGGTGGACGGCGAGCGCCAGCGTGACCGCGGGGTTGAGATGGGCACCAGACACGCCGCCGGCGACGTAGCAGCCCATGGTGACCCCGAGCCCCCAGGCGATGTTGATGGACAGGTAACTTCCGGCGGTCGTGGCGCTCAGGAGAAACTGCGCGACGACCCCCGCGCCGAAGAGAATCAGCACGCACGTACCCAGAAATTCGGCGAGGACCTCTCGGACGATGCTCTGCGGCTGCTGCGCCATTCAACGCTCCGGGATGGGAAAAAGCCGCGCGCAGTATACTCCGCCGGTGCGCTACATCCTCGCGCTCGACCAGGGCACGACCAGCTCGCGCGCCATTCTCTTCGATCATGCGGGCCGCATCGCCGCGGTCGCGCAGAAGGAGTTCCAGCAGATATTCCCGAAGCCCGGGTGGGTCGAACACGACCCCCAGGAGATCTGGGCGACGCAGATGGCCGTGGCCGTCGAGGCGGTCAGCCGGGCGCAGGCACGCCCGGGTGACGTCGCCGCGATCGGCATCACGAACCAGCGCGAGACCACGATCGTCTGGGACCGCGAGACGGGCGAGCCGGTCTACAACGCCATCGTGTGGCAGGACCGCCGCACCGCGGAGTTCTGCGACCGCCTCAAGGCCGAAGGCCATGAGCCGTTCATCACCGGGCGGACCGGCCTGGTCGTCGACGCGTACTTTTCCGGCAGCAAGGTGGCGTGGATCCTCGAAAACGTTCCCGGCGCCCGCGCGCGGGCCGAAGCGGGCCGCCTGGCGTTTGGCACCGTGGACTCGTGGCTCGTCTGGAAGCTCACCAACGGGGCGGTCCACATCACCGACGTCGGCAACGCCTCGCGGACGATGCTCTTCAACATCCACACGATGTCGTGGGACCCGGAGCTGCTGCGGCTGCTCGCCGTGCCGGCGGCACTGCTGCCGGACGTGCGCGCGTCAAGCGAGGTGTACGGCCGCGTCTCGCGGCTGCTCGGCACCGAGGATGTCGCGATCGCGGGCATCGCGGGGGATCAGCAGGCCGCGCTGTTCGGCCAGATGTGCGTGGCGCCCGGGTTCGCGAAGAACACGTACGGCACCGGGTGCTTCCTGCTGCAGAACACCGGCACGGAGCCGGTCGCATCGAAAAACCGCCTCGTGACAACCGTGGCGTGGCGCATCGGCGGCCGCACGGAGTACGCGCTCGAGGGCAGCGTCTTCATCGGCGGCGCAGTGGTCCAATGGCTGCGCGACGGGCTGCGGTTCTTCGATCGCTCGCCGGACGTCGAGAAGCTCGCCACAACCGTGACCGACAACGGCGGCGTCTATCTCGTCCCGGCGTTCGCCGGCCTCGGCGCCCCACACTGGGATCCATACGCGCGAGGGCTGCTCATCGGCATCACCAGAGGCACCACCAGCGGGCACATCGCGCGCGCCGCCCTCGAGAGCATCGCATACCAGGTGGATGACCTGCTCCAGGCGGTGCGACTCGACTCGGGGATCGCGCTTGGCGAGCTG
Source organism: Acidobacteriota bacterium (assembly GCA_016184105.1). NCBI lineage: Bacteria > Pseudomonadati > Acidobacteriota > Acidobacteriota bacterium. The sequence continues at coordinate 96,077 of JACPDI010000007.1, read as the reverse complement.
CGAGTGGACGGCGGCGCATCCACGAACGATGCCTTGATGCAGTTCCAGGCCGATCTCCTGGGAGTGCCCGTCGTCAGGCCGGCCGTGACGGAGACCACCGCGCTCGGCGCGGCGTACCTCGCCGGCCTCGCCGTCGGCTTCTGGGATTCAATCGGCGACGTGGCGCGTCAATGGCGCGTCGAGAAGCGCTTTGAGCCGGCGATGCCTCGCGGGGACGCGGGCCGGTTGCGGGAGCGGTGGCGCGAGGCGGTGTCGCGCGCGAAAGGATGGATTCCCTCCGGCGGTGCCGCATGAACCGCGACGAGATGCTCGGGCGGCTCCGGCAGCAGAAACCCGAATGGGACTTCGTCATCGTCGGCGGCGGAGCGACGGGCGTGGGCATTGCCGTGGACGCAGCATCGCGCGGCTGCGACGTGCTGCTCCTCGAGCAGCACGACTTTGGAAAGGGCACTTCGAGCCGGAGCACGAAGCTGGTGCACGGCGGCGTCCGCTATCTCGAGCAGGGAAACATCTCGCTCGTCATGGAAGCGCTCAAAGAGCGCGGCGTTCTCCGGCAGAACGCGCCGCACCTGGTGAGCAACCTGCCGTTCGTCGTGCCGAATTACGACTGGTGGGAGGCGCCCTTCTTCGGGGTCGGCCTCAAGGTCTACAACCTGCTCGCCGGCAAGTACGGGTTCGGCAATTCGGAGATCCTCACGCGCGAGCAGACGCTCGAGCGGCTGCCGACGATCAAGACGGACGGCCTGCGCGGCGGCGTCGTCTATTACGACGGCCAGTTCGACGATTCGCGCCTGCTGGTGAGCCTCGCGCAGACCGCCGCCGAGCAAGGCGCAACGTTGATCAATTACGCGCAGGTCGTCGCGGTCACGCGGGGGAGCGACGGCCTGCTCGACGGCGTCGTGGCGAGGGACCTGGAGTCGGGTGGCGAGCTGCGCGTTCGGGCCAAGGTGGTCATCAACGCGGCCGGCCCGTTCTCGGACGCCGTTCGGAAGCTCTCGGATCCAGGCGCTCCCGCGCTCATCGCGCCGAGCCAGGGTATCCACCTGGTGTTCGATCGGTCGTTCCTTCCGGGCCGCAGCGCCATCATGGTGCCCCACACGCGCGACGGCCGCGTGATGTTCGCCATTCCCTGGCACGGCCACACGCTGGTCGGCACGACGGACACGCCGATCGACGAGCCCACGTTGGAGCCCGTGGCGCGCGAGGCGGAGATCGAGTTCGTGCTGGAGACCGCCGGGCGGTATCTGCACAAAGCGCCCACGCGCGACGATGTGTTGAGCGTGTTTGTCGGAATCCGGCCGCTCGTGCGGAGCGGCGATCCGCGGATCACGGCGGCGCTCTCGCGCGATCACACGATCCACATCGATCGGTCCGGACTCCTTACCACGACCGGCGGCAAGTGGACGACGTACCGGCACATGGCGGAGGACACGGTGAACCAGGCGATCGAGCTGGCGCGCCTGCCCGAGAAGCCGTGCGTGACCAGGACGCTGAACATCCACGGCTTTCACCCCCACGCCGAACGTTTCGGCCCCCTCAGCGTCTACGGGTCTGACGCGCTGGCGATCCAGGATTTGATGCGGATCGATCCGGAGTTGGCCGAGCCGCTGGATGCGGCGCTGCCACACACGGGCGCGGAGGTCGTGTGGAGCACGCGCGTCGAGATGGCGCGAACCGTGGAGGACGTGCTGGCGCGCCGGTGCCGCGCGCTGTTTCTCGACGCCGCTGCCGCCACGCGCATGGCGCCGGAAGTGGCACGGCTGATGGCACGGGAGCTGAAGCGTGACGAAGGGTGGCAGCGCCGCGAGGTCGCGGCGTTCACATCGCTGGCGAAGCAGTACGTGCTCTGAAACGAAGTGGGACAGTCACACTTTCTTGGGCCGCCTCGGAAACTGTGACTGTCCCACTTATTATGGACCCTCCGCACCTCTCGAGGCGTCATTACAGGACGAGGTGTTATGTCTCGCGTCAATTCCGGGGTCAACGGAATCCACCACATCACCGCGATCTCCGGGCCCGCGCAGGAAAACATCGACTTCTACGCCGGCGTGCTGGGGATGCGGCTCGTCAAGAAATCCGTCAACCAGGACGACCCGGGCACGTACCACCTGTTTTACGCGGACGCCGAAGGTCATCCGGGCGCGGACCTGACGTTCTTTCCGTGGGTGCAGCTTGCCCCGCCGCGGCTTGGCCATGGGCTCGCCGTCGAAGTGGGCCTGGAGGTCCCGGCCGGCAGCCTCGAATTCTGGGGAGGCCGGCTCTCGGGATACCGCGTCCCGCTCGGCGAGATCGAGAATCGGTTCGCCGACCGGGCGCTGGCGCTCGTCGATCCGCACGGCCTTCGCGTGGCGCTGGTGGAACCCTCGCCCGCGCCGCCGCGCGAGTTCACACCGTGGGAGCACAGCACGGTCGCACCCGAGCGGCAGATCCGCGGTCTCTACGGGGCTCAGCTGTGGGAACGGGACGCGGAGACGACCGCCCGCTTTCTGACCTCGTCCTTGGGGTTTCAGCGCCTGGGCGCCCACAACGGATGGACGCGGTTTGGCATTGCCGATGCGGCCGGCGTCCTCGACATCCGCGAAGCCCCGGAGGCCCGTCGCGGCGCATGGGGCGTCGGCAGCGTGCACCACCTCGCGTGGCGCGTGGCGGACGAGGAGCACCAGCTGCAGGTACGCGGCTCGGTCGAACACGAGGGGGCGCACGCCACTCCGGTGATCGATCGGTTCTGGTTCAAATCCGTGTACTTCAAGGAGCCTGGCGGCGTGCTGTTCGAGCTGGCCACCGACGGTCCTGGATTCTCCGTGGACGAGGATCCCGCGCATCTCGGCGAAGCGCTGATCCTGCCGCCGTGGCTCGAACCGGCGCGCGCGCGAATCGAGCAGGCGCTGCCCCCGGTGTCACTGCCGGCCGCCGTGCCGGCGAAGTGACGCGATGATCGGGGAGGTCGCCACACTCGATCCACACGCGGGCCAGCCCGTGTTGCACGCCGGCGCGCGCGCTGCGGACGCGCGGCTCGCGATGATCCTCGTGCACGGGCGCGGCGCGTCGGCAGGCGACATGATGGCGCTCGCGCAGGAGTTCTCCGAGCCCGATGTTGCGTACCTGGCCCCGCAGGCGGCCGGCGGCACGTGGTATCCGTACTCTTTTCTCTCGCCGATCGCGCAAAACGAGCCGGGGATCAGTTCCGGGCTCGGGGCAATCGAGAGGCTGCTGGAATCGCTCGCGCAGCAACGCGTCGGCGCCGACCGCGTCATCCTGCTCGGCTTTTCTCAGGGCGCCTGTCTGGCGCTGGAGTTCGCCGCGCGCCACGCGCGGCGCTACGGCGGCGTGTTCGGGCTGAGCGGCGGGCTCATCGGGCCGGATGGAACGGACCGCGGCTATGGCGGCACGATGGAGGGCACGCCGGTGTTCCTCGGGTGCAGCGACCGGGACCCGCATATCCCCGCCGGGCGCGTGGACGAAGCCGGCGGCGTCTTTCGCCGCCTGGGCGCCGCGGTGGACGAACGGATTTACCCCGGCATGGGGCACACGGTGAACGGCGACGAGATTGAAGCGGTGCGGGCGCGGCTGCGTGCCTGATCAGAACTGCAGAGATGCGGTGATCGACGCCGATCGGCCCGGCGCGTACACCCAGCGCGGGTCCGGGCTGGCGTAGTACTTCTCGTCGAACAGGTTCCGCGCCACGGCGCGGAACTCGAGGTAGCGGCTGGCGCGCCAGCCGCCGCCGAGATCGAACAGCGCCGCGCCGGGCGAGACCACTTCGCTCGGCCCCGGCCGGTCGTCTTCAGCGTAGACGGCGAACCGGGCCTGCGCATACGCCCGCTCGCCAAACGATTTGCGTCCCACCACGGACACGCTCGCCGGCGACACGTCGTCGAGATGAGCACGGTCATCGAGCGCGATTCCGCGTGCCGTATGGGCCGCAAGTTCGAGCGAGTAACCCCTGCCCATCTCGGTGCGAGCTTCCACCTCGACGCCGCGCAGGCGCGCGCGCCCTCGATTGCGGAAAAAGAAGAAGTCAGTTTCCGCCTGATACCGCTCCACCAAATCATTGATCCGGTATTGGTACGCGTAGACCGCGACCTGCCCCCGCCCGCGGGTGTAGCGTGCCGCGACGTCGAGCTGGAGGCTCGTTTCCGGATCGAGGTCCGGATTCCCGGTGATGAAACCGCGCCCCGACGGCCCGCGGAAGTAGCGGTCCGACAGGACCGGGTCGCGGAAGCCGCGGGAGATCTGCGCGCTGAAGCTCGCCCCCTCGAAGGGGCCGACAGTCACGGCGCCAAAGCCCGATACCGCAGCATGGGTCGTCGAGTGGTCGCCGAAGTGGCCCCCTTCGCTCCTCGTCGCGACACGATCGACGCGGGCGCCCCCTGAGAGCCGCGTCCAACTGAACGCTGACTCCGCCTGGAGGTATGCGCCTGCATCGACGCGACGGGCGTTATCGACCGACACGTTGACGGCGTCTTCGACCAGGGCGCCCGAGAGGTCGTAGACCTCGACCATGTCGGTCGCTTCGAGACCGAAGCGCCCGTTCACATCCACGCCAAACTCCAGCCTTGACTGTCCGGCCAGCTTCTCCGCGCTGCCCTTCACGTGGAAATCATTCGCGGTCACGTCAGCGCGCTCGAGGGTCCGCCCCTTCGTCGCGGTGGCGAATTGCTCCTGGTCCGTGCGCTGATCGGAGGTGCCGAAGAAGCCCGTCAGCGAGATCTGCTTGAGCCCTGCCACGTCCGCAACTTCATAGGAGGCGGTGAGGCGGTGCGAGTTCTCGAACGGGTAAGAGACGCGCACCTGGCGCGAGTTGTTCCGGGGCCGCTCGACATCGCGGCCGTAGTCGCTCTGCCAGCCCGCCGAGAACAATCCGCCGGCCAGCTCGTGGTTGACGTGCAGCAGGAAACCGCGATCTTCCCACCCGGAGTTGAAGACCGTTCCGGCAGGGGTGTCGTAATCCTCGGCGTTCCGCACGTGCGCGTGCATGAGCACGCCGCCGCGGGCGATCCCTTTTGACAGTTCCAGCGAGCCGCGCTGTTCGGGGCTGCCGGCCGCATACGTGCCGCTGAGGCGCGCGCGCAGCGGGCTGCCCGGCTCGGCGCGGCGCGTGCGTACCGAGATCACGCCGCCGAGCGCATCGGATCCGTAGGCGACCGATCCCGGGCCGCGGGCGACGTCGATGCCCTCGACGACGGATGGATCGAGAAAGGTTGCGCTCGGCCCGACGCGGCGTTCGGCGGTGACGCGCGCGCCATCGACGAGCAGCAACGTGCGCCCGCGCGCCAGGCCGCGCAGCGCTGGCACCGCGGCGTGTCCCTCGGACACCTGGTTGACGCCGGGAACCGTTTCGAGCGCCTGCATCAGGTGCTCGGGCGTCCGCTGCGCGATCTGAGAACTGGAGAGGATCGTCGTGCCCGAAGCCGGTGTCGTATCAACGCTCGGCGCGGCGCCGAGCACCGTGACGGATTCGTCCGCGAGCGGGTTGACCGGGATCGTGATTTCGTCGGCCAGCGATTCCACGAGCACGGGGCGCGCCACCTGTCCGCCGGGAAGGATCACGATCACCTGGAACGGGACCGCGGGGCGTGGCAGCCACGTGAAGCGGCCGTCTTCCGCGGTCCGCACCGAGCCGGTGAGACCGACGATCGAGACCGAGGCTCCGGCCACCGGCACGCTGGTCCGCTCGTCGACGACTCGCCCGTGGAATCCCGCGGCGTCCTGCGCCGACACGGGTGACGGACCAAGAAGGATGATCAGGATGAGAACAGGGAACAAGATGCCCGCCGGCCGCGACTGACGCATGAAGGACTTGAGTCTACGGACGGGATTCGATCTACTACCAGCGATCGTACGTTATGGGTGCGCCGACAGAAAGGACAAGACGACCCGGTTGAACTCCTCCGGCCGTTCCCAGCAGGACGCGTGACCGGCGCCGGCTATGACGCGGAATTCCGAGCCGGGAATCGCGCGATGGATGCGCGCGGCGTGATCGGGCCCCTTCAACCGATCCTGGTCGCCGACGAGAACGCACGTCGGCGCGGTCACCTCGCGCAGCCGGCCGGTGAAATCCACCGATGTCAGGAAGGACTCGCACAGCCGTGCGACAGCAGGGAAATCGAGCGCATCGTAGCGGCGCCGCGCGTCCGCGAGCAGGTCCGCGTGCGTGTCGATGAACGCCCGCGAGAAGTTCCAGCCGACCGTCACGTCGAAGAACCGCTCTGCGTCCGCGGTGCGCGCGACCTCGAGCCACTCGCCGATGATCTCCTGGAGATCGGGCGTGACCTCGCTCACGGTATCCGCAAGGACCAGGCTCCTGACGCGATCCGGGTGAGCGAGCGCAAACGCCTGCGCCACCTCGCCGCCGTACGAGATGCCGGCGATGTGCGCGCGAGGGATCCGGAGATGATCGAGCAGCGCTGCCAGATCGTCGGCGTGCAGCGCCATGGTGTAGGGGCTCTCGGGATGGTCCGACTGTCCCTGCCCGCGGCAGTCGTACAGGATGAGGCGAAACTCGCGGGAGAGCACCGGCACCTGCAGCGGCCAGCTCGCCGTGGTCATCAGGATGCCGTTGTTCAGGACGAGAGCAGGAGCGTCGCCCGGGCCGTGGAGCTCGTAATAAAGGCTCACGGCGTCGGGGCGGCCCGGGTGAATCGACGCGCGGGGCACGCGTTACTGCTTTGCCGTCATCGCGGCAGCCACGGCTTCCGACGCCTTTTCGACGAGCGGCGTCAGCAGATCCTCGCCGTCGGTCCGCGCCTTCATCTGTTCCGTCTTCGGTCGCAGGATGGGCCGTCCATCGGCGGTGTCGAGACGGTACTCGAGACGGAACTCGTCTCGCGCGCGTGTGGTGGAGGAGACGGTGGAGATCGCGCGCGCCCCCGCGACCGCCGCCGAGCGGGCGGCGGCGCTGCCGGCGGAGTAACCGCCCGGCACGTGCCAGAGCGCCCCCTCGGCGGCTTCTCCGACGACCTTGCCCAGCCGGCTCGGGCCCTTGCGCTTCTGCGTGAGCGAGGCGAGGAGCACGCGCTCGCAGTTCTTCACGCGCGCTTCCTCCATCGCCTGCGACGCGAGGCGCGCCTCGAGCGCCACGGACTTGAGCGTCGGTCCCGTCAGGTAGCTCGCGAACATGTCGCGCAGGCCCGCCGCGGCGGTTGCCGCATCGCCCTGGACGATCTGCACCCGTGGCATGGCAATGCAGACCGACGCCTCCGTCTGCGACGGGAGCGAGGACGCAACGTGGAGCATGGCGACGACCAGCGCGGTGGTGAGCAGCATCGGGGTATTCTAGGTGGAATAAGGGGGACAGTCACACTTTCCTGGGCCGCGACTTCGGAAAGTGTGACTGTCCCCCTTATCCCCCCCGGCTGGAGAGCGAATGCGCGAGAGTTTTCCCGATCCGATCGCCGATATCCCCCTCGCGGCCGCGAGCGGAAGCGAGGCGGCCGCCGTGCTCGCCGGCGGCTGTTTCTGGTGTGTGGAGGCGGTGTACCTGCAGCTCGACGGTGTCGCGTCGGTGGTCTCCGGCTACGCCGGGGGCACCCGCGAGACCGCCAACTACGAAGCGGTGTGCAGCGGCACCACGGGACACGCCGAGGCCGTGCGGATTCGCTACGATCCTTCACGGATCACGTACGGCCAGATCCTGAAGGTGTTCTTCTACATCGCGCACGATCCCACGCAGCTCAACGCGCAGGGGGCGGATCGCGGGACACAGTACCGGTCCGCGATCTTCTACGAGGACGCGCAGCAGAAAGATGCCGCCGCGGCCTATATCCGCCAGCTCGACGCGGCGCGGGTCTTTCCCGCGCCGATCGTGACGACGCTCGAGCCGCTCACGGAGTTCTACGAGGCCGAGCCGTACCACCAGAACTACGCGGCGCGTCATCCCTCGCAGCCGTACGTCGCGTACGTCGCGGCGCCCAAGGTCGAAAAGCTGCGCGCGCGACTGCCGGATCGCCTGAAGAGAGGACATGGATGACCGAGCGCACGTGGTGGGAGAAGGTCAACGCGCAGGGCAACGAGCTCGTCGAGGAGCTCAGGAGAATCATCCACGAAGGCAACGTCCGCCGCGTCGTCGTGAAACAGGGCGCCCGCACGATCGCGGAATTCCCGCTCACGGCAGGTGTCGTGGGCGCGGTGTTCGCGCCGGTGCTGGCGGCAATCGGCGCGCTCGTCGCCATTGTGAACGACTGCACGATCGAGGTGGAACGCGAGGGCCGGGAATGACGGTCGGCCTCGTCGCGTGCCTCGTGCCCGCCGCGCGCGCGACGCGCATCGCGCCCACAGACGCGCTGCGCGCCGAATGAATAGGGCGCCCGCGTCGTCTAAGCGGCGCCGGGACCGAAAGCGGCGCGTGCCGTCGCCGGCTCGATGAGGAGCAGCGCCAGGAACGACGCGACGGCCGCGACGATAAAGAGGGGCGCGGCCCCAAGGTCGGCGTTCGCGGCCGACAGCGCCGTGAGGAGAAGCAGCGCGGCGTACACGAAATCGAGCACGAGCAACGGCCGCCGCACGCGGGCGCGATGCACGGCCAGTCCCTCGTGATCGTACCGCGACGTAAACCACAGGTGCAGCCGCATCGTCACCGCCGCGGTCTCGACGGCGAGCGCCGTGTAGAACACGACGTTCCCCCACGGCGGTGGGAACCAGCCGCGTGCGAACCACAGCGCGACCAGCATCGAAGAATGAAAGACCGATACGGCGAGCTGGTGAAACTGCCACCACCAGAGGCGGATTGACCGAGCCGCGCCGGCCGGAAGGCTCTCGCGGCCTGCCGCGAGCGCGGCCAGCAGATCGAGTCCCGAATCGAACCGCTCGTCGGGGTTCGGGCGCAGGCAGCGCCGGATGACGGCGTCCAGCTGCGGGGCCATGGGGCGCGACGGCGCCGCATCGCCGGGGCGCTCGCCGGTGGCCAGCTCGTGCAGCACGACGCCGAATGCCCAGATGTCGGCGCGGCGATCGGCCGGCTCGCCGCGGAGCTGCTCGGGCGCCATGTACCCTGGCGTGCCGAGCAGTCCACCCGAAACGGTGAGACGCGTCAGCGTGGGTGCCGATTCGAGCCCGATCATCCGGGCGAGGCCGAAGTCGAGCACCTTGATCTGCCCATCCTCCCGCCGCACGATGTTCTCCGGCTTCAGATCGCGGTGGACGATGCCCTGCGAGTGGGCGGCCGCGAGCGCGCCCGCGATCGCGCGCGCCGTGTCCATCAGGCGCCCCGACGGCAGGGGGCCCGCCGTGAGCTCCTCACGAAGCGTATGGCCGGGGACGTACTCGCTTGCAATGAACAGCTCGCCGTCGCTCTCCTCGAGCGCGTACACGGTGGCGATGGCGGGGTGCGACAGGGAAGCGGCCGCGCGCGCCTCGCGCCGGAGCCGCTCCCGCATCCGATCGTCGCGCGCCAGTTCGGGAGCGACCGCCTTCAGCGCGACGGTACGGCCGAGGCGCGTATCCTCCGCGCAGAAGACGACGCCCATGCCGCCGCGGGCGATTTGCGAGCGGATGACGTACGGTCCCACCCGGCGTCCGACGGGAACGCCCAGGTTGGGATCGAGCGCGGCGGCAGGCCGTTCCAGGAAACCCCCGCTCGACGCGCGCTTGTGCGCCGCGAGCAGCGTGCGGAGTTCGGCGGCGACGTCGGGCTCGGCGCGCGCGAGCTCGGACAGCCAGCGCTCGCGCTCCCCGGACGCGCGGTCGAGCGCCTGGGCGAGGAGATCGCTCACCCGGCGCCATCGCGCCCGATCGGCATCGCTCATACGGGGCGCGCCAGCTCGCGCGCGAGCCACGCGCGCGCGACCGCCCAGTGCCGCTTGACCGTAGCCGCCGACACGCCGAGGGCTTCGGCGGTTTCCTCCACGCTCAACCCCCCGAAGAACCGCAGCTCGACGATCCGCGCCTGCTGCGCGTCGAGCGCCGCGAGGCGGGTGAGCGCCTCGTCCAGCGCATCGAGGTCCACGGGCGATTCAGGGCTCGCCGCGAGCCCCTCGACCAGCGTCACGCGCGGCGCGCCGCCCCCGCGCTTCTGCGCGTGGCGGGCGCGCGCCCGCTCGACCAGGATCTGCCGCATCGCGTTGGCGGCAATCGCGCAGAAGTGCGCGCGGTTGTGAAAGCGGGGGTGCTGCCCGGCCAGCCGGACGTAGGCCTCGTTGACCAGCGCCGTCGGCTGCAGCGTCTGGCCCGGGCGTTCGCGCCGGAGATACGCCGCGGCCACCCGCCGGAGTTCCGCGTACACGGCGGGCAGCATCTCGTCGAGCGCGCCGCGATCGCGATCGTCCACTACTTCACGCGTTCGATGGTGACTGTGTTCATCACGACCGGCTTCACCGGTCGATCGTTGCGGTCGGTGGGGACCTTGCCAATCTTCTTCACGACGTCGAGCCCCTCCACCACCTCGCCGAAGATCGAGTGGCGGTTGTCGAGGTGCGGCGTGGGCGCGAGCGTGACGAAGAACTGGCTGCCGTTCGTGTTCGGTCCCGCATTCGCCATCGACAGCAGTCCGGCGCGCTCGTGCCGCAGCGACGGGTGGAACTCATCGGCGAAGTTGTACCCCGGGCCGCCGTAGCCCTGTCCCAGCGGATCGCCCCCCTGGATCATGAACCCGTCAATCACGCGGTGGAAGACGATCCCGTCGTAGTACGGCCGCTTGGCGGCGGCGCCGGTCTTCGGGTCGCGGAACTCTTTCGTTCCCTCCGCCAGCCCGACGAAATTCGCCACCGTCTTGGGGGCTTCCTTCTCGAAGAAACGGACGGTGAACCGGCCTTCGGTCGTGTCGAAATGCGCGTAGAGCCCTGGAGTCATGCCCTCACTTTATCCGATCCGGGTACAATAGGCCGATTCCCAGCTTCAATTCCATGCAGCCGATGCACGCGTCGCCCGAGGACCCCTGCCCGTCGCCTTCGCACTGTGACACGGAAGTCCGCTACCGCACGCTGCTCGAAGAAGCGTCGGACGGCATCGTGGTGTTCGACGACGACGGCCGGTACGTCGAGGCGAATCCCTCCCTGTGCGCGATGCTCGGATACACGCGCGACGAGATTCTCGCGATGCGCGCCCCCGACATCATCGATCCGGCCGACCTCGAGCGGGAGCCGATCGGCTGGGACACGCTCAGGGCCGGGCTCGTTCGCATCGTGGAGCGCCGTTTCGTCCGGAAAGACGGGTCCATCGTTCCCGCCGAAACGAAGACCAGGCGGATGCAGGACGGCCGCTATCTCGCGATCGTCCGCGACATCACCGAGCGGCGGAAGACCGAAGAAGCGCTCGCGGCGCTCCGGGATCGCGAGGAACAGCTGCGGCAGGCACAGAAGATCGAAGCGATCGGGCGGCTTGCCGGGGGAGTGGCACACGACTTCAACAACGTGCTCACGGCGATCATGGGTTACACCGATCTCCTGCTCGACGATTTCCCCGACGAAGACGACCAGCATCGCCGGGACCTGACGGAGATCAAGAAGGCGGCGGAGCGCGCCGCCGGGCTGACGCGCCAGCTGCTCGCATTCTCGCGCAAGCAGGTGCTCCAACCGGTGCTGCTGGATCTCAACGCGATCGTTGGCGGGGTCGACAAGCTCGTGCGCCGGCTCGTCAGCGATGAGATCGTGTTCGCCTTCGAGCAATCGCCGGATCTGGGCAAAGTGGTCGCCGACCCGGGGCAGATCGAGCAGGTGCTGATCAACCTGGCGGTCAATGCCCGCGATGCGATGCCGGAAGGGGGGCGTCTCACCATCCGCACGCGCAACGTCACGATGACGCCCGCCGATGCGCACCGGCTGGTGCCGCTGACCCCCGGCGCGTACGTGGCGCTCGAGGTCGCCGACACGGGTCATGGCATCCCGCGCCACGTGGCGCCGCACATCTTCGAGCCGTTCTTCACCACGAAGCCGCAAGGCAGGGGCACCGGCCTCGGCCTGGCGACCGTCTACGGCATCGTCAAGCAGAGCGACGGCTTCATCTTCGTGGACTCAGTCGAGCAGCAGGGAGCGACGTTCACCATTTATTTCCCGCGTGCGGCGGAGCCGGATGCGGCCGCCGCCCGTGCGACCGGGGAGGCACCCGCGGATGCTGTCGTGCTGCTGGTGGAGGATGAAGCCGCCGTGCGGGCGCTTGCGGCGGGAGTGCTGCGCCGCCAGGGCCTGACGGTCCTCGAGGCGCCGAACGCCGCGACGGCGCTGCAGGTGGCGGAGAACCATCACCGCATCGACCTGCTGCTGACCGACATCATCATGCCGGGCGGCAGCGGGCACGAGCTGGCGCAGCAGCTGCGGCGCCAGCGTCCCGGCATCAAGGTCGTCTACATGTCTGGCTATACGAACGAGGGCGTGCGGCAGGCCGCGGCCGCGGGCGGCATTCCGTTCGTCCAGAAGCCGTTCAGCACACACGCCCTCGTCAAGATCGTGAACGAAGCGCTCAGGACTTCTGCTTGAAGCCGGCGGGCACCTGCACGTCGTTTGGCGTCACGCTGGTCCCGACGCTGAGCACCTGGTGCGTGAGGGTCATGACCGTGGATTCCGCGCCGGCGGCCTGATCCTGCTTCTTCTTCATCATGCGCCGCGCGAGCATGCCTCCCAGCCCGCCGCCGCCTGATTCTTCCTCGTTCGCCTGAGACAGCTGTTCGGGGCTCTTGACGCCCTTGACGACCATGACGCTCTCGAGCGGCGTTCCGTCCAGCTTCGAGCCCTCCGCCTGCATCCGCGCGAGTCCGTTCTGCAGCCCGGGGTACATCGCGAGCGCTGCCGCAAGCTGCTCCATCGAGACCCCAGCCGCGCCGGAGGCATCCAGCTTCTTCGCATACCGGACCTCGAAGTCGGCGATCTCTTTCATCGCCGGAATGCGCGGCGCGAGCCAGCTGTCCTGCGTGATCACCATTCCGCCGCCCTGTTCGAGCGTCTTGCCTTTCTCGCGGATCGTGATGGTCACGATGACCTCGCGCGTGCTGTAGCCGGCGATCGCCTTCGTCTGGCCGGTTTCCTTCACGTCGAAATCGATCTCGTACTCCTTGCCTTTCTCCGCCGGCTGCCCGCCCCCCTCTTCCTTCGCGTCCTTGTCCGCCTTCTCGCGCGCCTCGCGGATCCGCCGGCGGATTTCCTCGAAGGTCGTCACCGTGTAGGTCTTCTTCCTCACGTCGAGGTCGTAGATCTGCTCCTCGGCCAGGTCGATGATCTGCCCCGTGTTCTCGTTCAGCGTCGCCTTGCGGTCGCCCTTCACGGCGACATCGGACACAACCCCTTCTTTGGCTGCCTTGCCGCCGAACAGGTTCACCATGCGGCCGAGCATCCCTTCGAACTTGACGTGGCCCTTTTCCTGCGTCTTGACGTCGCCACCGAGCGGGACGGCTGACACGGTGCCAATCGCCACCGCCAGCAGGGCCACTGTAAGTGCACGTGTTCTCATGAGCCGAACCTCCGATGTGGGGAACTGGAGCAGTGTATACCAGGGCGTTGACGCCGGGCGCGCGGGGTCGTCTTCATGAATGAGCTGCCAGACGTCGCGACGGACCGGGCCGCGCGCCCAGGTCGATGACCTGGTCCAGGACGTGTTCGTCGCGGCCTGGCGAGTTGCCGGAGGCTTATCGCGAGACGCTGGTCCTGCGGCTGGTGGAGGGATTGACGGAGGTGACGCCGCGATGCGATAGACTTCTGCGCGATGCTGAATGGCTCGCTGGCTGCCGCGCTTGCCGCCGCAGCCGCAGGAGTCCTCGCCGTGACGTCATCTTCGTTCTCGCAGCCTGACAGACGTTCGCTCCCCCTCTCTCCAACAGTCACCGCCGGCGGCCTCGTCTATGTATCCGGCATGCGCGCCGGGGAAGAACCGGCGGCGCTTCCGGCCGACATCACGGCGCAGACGCGCGCGACGCTCGAGCGGGTGAACGCGGCGCTTGGCGTATCGGGAATCTCGCTGCACGAGGCGGCTTCGGTCACGGTGTACCTCAAGCGCGCTGAAGACTTCGCGGCGATGAACGAGGTGTACCGTACGTTTGTCGGCGACGCGCCGCCGGCACGCACGACCGTCGTCGCACAGATGATGCGTGAGGACGCACTCCTCGAGATTTCGGTCGTGGCCGCGGCACGCGGCACCGCGCGCCGCGTGCTGCATCCCAAGGCGTGGCTGCGCTCGCCGAACCCCTACAGCTACGCGGTCGAGGCGGGCGACACCGTGTTTCTCTCCGGCCTCATCGCCCGCAACGCGGCGGACAACTCGTTTGCCGGCGGCGACATGACGGCGCAGTCGAAGGCGGCCCTCGAGAACGCGCGCGCGATCCTCGCCGAGGCCGGACTCGGCTTCGAGCATGTCGTCAGCGCGCGCGTGTACATCACTGACCGCGCGCAGGTCCACGCCATGAACGCCGTGTACCGCACGTACTTCACCGCGGATCCGCCGGCGCGGGCGACCGTCGGTGCCGCGCTGATGCAGCCCGCGTACCTCGTGGAGATGACCTTCGTGGCAAGCCGGTCGCCGAAGCGGGTCATTGCGGGCGATGGTGCGCCGAACTCGAATTGCAGCCCCGCGATCGTCGCGGGATCGAGGCTGTATCTGTCCGGGGCGCGTGGGGTGACGCCGGAAACGCGCAACGACGCAGGTGCCCAGACGCGGCAGGCGCTCCGCCGGCTGCACGACCTCATCGCGCGCGCCGGCTTCAAGACGACCGACGTGGTGGACAGCGTTGTGCACCTCAGTCAACGGCAGCACTTCGCGGTGATGAACGCGGCGTTTCGCGAGGCGATGTCGCCGCCGTTTCCGGCGCGGGCCACGGTCGAGACCGCCCTCGTGGCGCCGGACGGGCTGGTGGAGATCGCGTTGACGGCCGCGCGGAAATAAGGGGGACAGTCACACTTATCTCACGATCGGATGATAAGTGTGACTGTCCCCCTTATTTCTCGCCGAGGGCGCGGGAGCAGCATGCCCATCGCGGACGAGACGAAGCCCGCATCGCGCAGGTACGGGCCGAGGGGATGATCTTCCGCGCGCACGGCATCGATGTCCGTGACGAGCAGTCCTCCGCCTCGCCCCTTGCCCTCGCGCGCGATGTCCGCCAGGCGCGCCGCCAGCGCGCGCGCGGCCACGCTGCGCGCAGGCTCGTCGCCGGGAAGGGAGGAGAGAATCTGCCGGCCGCCCCGCCCGATGAAAGCTGCGAGCGCGCCATTCACGATGAGCACGCTCGCGCCGACGGTGCGCGTGGGTTTGCCCTGAGCGAGTCCGCTCGTTGATCCGGCGGGCGAGTCGAAGGGCCATTTCAGCAGCGCCCCGTACGGATTGGCTGGATCGGTCGCTGCGAGCGCGATCGCCTCAGGTTCCTGCGGCTCGTCGCGCAGCGATCGCAGCAGGTCGAGCGCCGGCGGCACAGCAAACTGCGTGGCGGCGAGGCCGGCGATGAAATATCCGCGCCGGACCCGTCCCGTGTCCTCGAGCGTCTTGAGGACCTCGTAGATCGACGAGAACCCGCCCGGAATCCCTTCCGCGGTGACCGCCTCGCGCGTGAGCACGCCGTAGCGCGCGAGTAACTGCTGCGCGAGCGCCGCCGCGCGTTCGGTGGGGGACACCCTGCGGCCCGCGCGCGCCTCGACGAGCGACCACCGTCCTTCCGCGGACGCGGGCGTCGTCCGGCGACTGCGGAAGCGCGTGCCGGCGCGCGCCGCCTTGCGATCGCGGCTGCCGCCGGCGGTTAGGTAGGCGCGCAGCGCGTGGGGCGTGTCGTTGGTGACGAGCCCGCTCCAGACGAGCGTCCAGATGGCCCCGACGGTGTCTGCGGGGTATCCGCCCCCGGCCGCTTCGTGCAGCGCCGGAAAGAAGGACGCCCCTTCGCGCTCGAGGTGCTCGAGAATCGCGCGCTCGCGCGGCCCCAGGTCTTCCGCATTCACCCGAGGCGCCCACAATCGAGGCAGGGAATCGGCCAGGAACAGCGCGACGCGTCCATCGCGCTCGCCCAGTGGGTCCACGCCGGTCCAGACCACCTCGCCGGCGGCCATGAGCGCGTCGAGATCGGCGGGCGAGTAGCCGTCAACGCGTGCGGGCAGAATCTCGCGCTCGAGAACGGAAGCGGCGACCGGCGCGCCCTGGAGCAGCTCGATCGAATCGAGCAGCGCGTCGAGCCCGCGCCGCGGGCGCGCGGCCCCTTGCCACGAGGCGAGCAGACGGCCGAGGGCACGGGGCTCGACCGGCTCGACCTGCTTCCGCAGTCTTGCCAGCGATCGGCGCCGGATGATCGCGAGGTTCTCCGGATCGCACCATTCCCGCTCGCGGCCGCCGGGGCGGAATGCGCCCTCCAGGAGCTGTCCGGCCGCCATCAGCCCGGCGAGCGTGCCGTGCGCGATTGCGGCACCGAGGCCGTATCGTCCGGCGAACTGCGCCGCCGTGAATGGACCATGCGTGCGTGCGAAGCGCCGCGCGAGATCCGCGAGCGCGTGTGGCGCCGGCGCGAGCAGCGACTCGGGCACGCCGGCGGGCAGCGGCACCCCCAGCGCGTCGCGATAGCGCGCGGCGTATTCCACCGGAATCCAACGCCGATCGCCGGCAACGCGGACCGGGAGCAGGCGGCGCGCCGCCGCAAGCGCCGCCGTCGCGTCCGCGGCGTCGAAGCCGGCCGCCGACCGCGCGGCGATCTCCGGCGCGTTGAGGTCGCCCAGCCGCAGCAGGGCGTCATGCAGCGCATCGGCCGAGCGGACCCGCGCGCGCGCTTCGAGGTGCTGGCGCTGTCGCTCGAGTTCGTCGATGGCGTCGGCGTCGAGCAGCTCGCGCAGCTCCGCACCGCCCAGCAGCTCGCGGAGTTGTGACTGATCGATGGCGAGCGCCTGCGCCCGGCGCTCCGCGAGCGGCGCGTCGCCGTCGTACAGGAAATTGGCGACGTAGCCGAACAGCAGCGACCCGGCGAAGGGCGAGGGCGTCTCCGAATCGAGCGTGATCGCCCGCATGCGGCGATCGCGCACGAGCCTCATGGTTTCCACGAGCGCCGGCATGTCGAACACGTCACGGAGGCATTCGCGATACGCCTCGAGGACGATCGGGAACGATCCGTACCGCGCCGCGACCGCGAGCAGGTCCGCCGCGCGCTTGCGCTGCTGCCACAGCGGCGTGCGCGCGGCGGCGCGGCGGCGCGGCAGCAGCAGCGCGCGCGCCGCCGACTCGCGGAACTTGGCGGCAAACAGCGACGAGGCTCCCAGCTGGCTGACGACGAGCGGCTCGACCTCGTCGGGGTCGATGAGGACGAGCGAGGTGTCGGGCGGCGCGTCGCTGTCCGGGAAGCGGATCACGAACCCATCATCGCTCCACATGGTTTCGACCACGAGGTCGCGCTCGCGGCGGAGGCGCTCGGTGACGGCAAGCGACCACGGCGCGTGCACCCGTCCGCCGAGCGGCGACAGCACGCAGACGCGCCAGTCGCCCAGCTCGTCGCGCACGCGCTCGATCACGAGCGTCTGCTCGTCCGGCACGGCGCCGGACGCCTCCTGCTCGCGCAGGTACGCCACCAGATTCTCCGCGGCGCCGCGATCGAGATCGTGGTCTCGCACCAGCCGATCGATCGCGGCCGGCGCGGGCAGCTGGCGGAGCGTCCGCACGAGGGTGCCGATCTCCCGCCCGAGCTCCAGTGGTCTGCCCGCGCCCTCTCCCTTCCAGAACGGCATCTTGCCGGGCTCGCCCGGAGCGGGGGAGACCATCACGCGGTCGTGCGTGATCTCCTCGATGCGCCACGTCGAGGCGCCAAGCAGGAACGTCTCCCCCACGCGGCTTTCGTGGACCATCTCTTCATCAAGCTCGCCCACGCGCGCCGCGCCCTTGCCGGCGCCGGCCAGGAACACGCCGTACAGGCCGCGGTCCGGGATCGTTCCGGCGTTGGCAACGGCAACCCGCGCCGCTCCCTCGCGCGCCTCCACCGTGCCCTTCACGCGATCCCACGTGACGCGTGGCTTCAGCTCCGCGAACTCGTCGGACGGATAGCGGCCGGCAAGCATGTCGAGCACGCCCTCGAACACCGCGCGACTGAGTTCGGCGTACGGCGCGGCCTGCCGGACGAGCGCGAAGAGGCCGTCCACGCCCCACGCGCGCGTGGAGGTCATCGACACGATGTGTTGGGCGAGCACGTCGAGCGGGTTACGGGGGTACCGGCTCGCCTCGACGCGCCCTTCGCGCATCGCGCGCGTCACGGCGGCGCACGCGACCAGGTCGCCGCGGTACTTCGGGAAGATCACTCCGCGGCTCGGCGCGTCGATCTGGTGGCCGGCGCGGCCAATCCGCTGCATGCCGCTCGCCACCGATGGAGGCGCCTCGATCTGCACGACGAGATCCACCGCGCCCATGTCGATGCCGAGCTCCAGCGACGAGGTGGCGACCAGGCCGCGAAGCGCGCCGGCCTTCAGCCGATCCTCGACGTCGAGCCGCTGCTCGCGCGCAAGCGAGCCGTGGTGCGAGCGGACCAGCGTGTCACCCGCCAGCTCGTTGAGCGCCGCCGCCATCCGCTCGGCGAGGCGCCGGCTGTTCACGAAGATCAGCGTGGTCCGGTGCGCGCGGACAAGCTCCAGGAGCCGCGGGTGAATGGCGCTCCAGATGGACGGTGCGGACGGCCCCAGCGATGCGGGCCCGCCTGGGATGTCCGGCGCTGCGAGCCGCGCCATGTCCTCAACGGGCACCTCGATGCGCAACTCCAGCCGCTTCCGCTCGCCGGTGTCCACGATCGCGACCGGCCTGAACGCCGGCGCCGCGCGCCGCGCGGCGAACTCGTCGTGCAGCACACCGGCGGCCGAACCCTTCGAACCAATCGAACCCTTCGAACCCCTCGAACCTTTCGAACCCTTCGAACCTTTCGAACCATCCACTCCCCCCAGGAACCTGGCGACCTCCTCCAGCGGCCGCTGTGTGGCCGACAGTCCCACGCGCTGCAACGTGCCGCCGGTCAGTTCCTCCAGGCGCTCGAGCGAGACCGCCAGGTGCGCGCCGCGCTTGGTCGGCACCAGCGCGTGGATCTCGTCGACGATCGCCGTGTCCACGCCGCGCAATGCGTCGCGGGCGGCCGACGTGAGCATGAGGTACAGCGACTCGGGGGTGGTGATCAGGATGTCGGAGGGCTCCCGGCGAAAGCGCGCGCGCTCGGACTGCGGCGTGTCGCCGGTGCGGATCGCCACCGTGGGAACCTGGTGCGCGTCGCCGCGCGCGCCGGCCACGCGCGCGATCCCGGCGATCGGCGCGCGAAGGTTCCGCTCCACGTCGACCGCGAGCGCCTTCAGCGGAGAAACGTAGAGGACGCGACAGCGGCGCCCGGGGGACGGCGGTGCCTCGAACATGAGGCGGTTGATGCACCAGAGAAACGCGGCGAGCGTCTTCCCGCCGCCGGTCGGCGCGAGGATCAGCGTGGACTCGCCACGTGCGATCGCCGGCCAGCCGAGCGCCTGGGCCGAGGTGGGCGCCTCGAACGACGCCTCGAACCACGCGCGCACGGCGGGATGAAATGCCTCGATCGCCTTCCCCTGTCGTCCCACAGCCGAATCTTACGTTATAGTGGAAATTGTCATGGGTGATTCCGGCGAAGGCCTTATCGACGCTGAAGCACGTATCCAGGAACGCATGGACGAACGGGCCGCTGAACGTGAGCGGCGGCTGAACACGGTGACGATCGATCCCGAGCGCCACCGCGAAATTGAATCGCTGCGGCTCGCGCGCGCGCAACTCCAGCAGCAGGCGGAAGCGGCCGCGCACCCGGTGCGCCGCCAGCAGGTCGAGCTCGCGCTGAAGGAGATCGACGAGCGCCTCGCCGCGCTCACCGCCGCGGCGGTTTGACCATCGGCACGAACCGGACGGGGATCGTCGTCTCGCGAACAAGTCCCGTCGGCGTCCGGCGGATGGCAATCAGCTCCTGGTACGCGCTCCCCACGGGGACCACCATCGTTCCGCCGACGGCCAGCTGATCGACGAGCGCGCGCGGTACCTCCGGCGGCGCGGCCGTCACGATGATCCGCGGAAACGGCCCCCGCTCCGGCCAGCCGGCGTAGCCGTCACCGGCACGCACCTGCACGTTTCGATAGCCGAGGCGCGCGAGCGTGCCTCGCGCGCGCTCCGCGAGGTCGGGAATCAGCTCGATCGTCAGCACTTCGCTGGCCAGTTCTGCCAGCACCGCAGCCTGGTAGCCCGAACCGGTGCCGATTTCCAGCACCACGTCGGACGGCGTCACCTGCAGCAGCTCGGTCATGAACGCCACGATGTAGGGTTGTGAGATCGTCTGGCCGTGCCCGATCGCGAGCGGGCGATCGGAGTACGCGTCGCGCGCCTGTCCCGGCGGAACGAACTCGTGGCGCGGCACGCGGCGCATCGCGGCGAGGACTCTGGGATCGCGGACGCCGCGCGCCTCAATCTGCGCGCTCACCATGCCGTCGCGCTCCGCGCGGCGGGCGCCGGCGCGCGGCGGGTCGCTGACGGGCTGCCGGGAAACGTCGAGCTGAGGGGCGAGCGGGCAGCCGAGCAGAACGACCAGGAGCGGAAGGTATCGCACGAGCAGGCCCCTTGCGGCGATCATACCGCCGTATGCTGTGGATCCTCGTCATCGGCGCGGTGCTCAAGGCGCTGTCCCACACGGCGCCGTTTCCGTTTCTGCTGGAGCGGTTCGCGCCGGCCCAGGCGCTGTGGCGAATGCCCGCGGGCGCGACGCCCACCGTCTACCTGACGTTCGACGATGGCCCGAACCCGGCGGCCACCCCTGAGCTGCTCGACGTCTTGCGCCGGCACGGCGCCACCGCCACGTTCTTCCTGATCGACGACCACCTGAATGCATCCACGGCGCCAATCGTGCGCCGGATGGCGGAGGAAGGGCACGCCGTCGCCATTCACGCGAACACGCGGGCGCTGATGCTGAAGACGCCGGGCGAGTTCGCGCGTTTTCTCGAGCAGGCGGCGCAGCGCATCGAGCAGCTTGCCGGCGCGACGCCGTGCCGCCTCTTTCGCCCGCACGCCGGCTGGCGCGGCGGATCGATGTACGCGGGCGCCGCGCGCGCCGGCTATCGAATCGTGGGATGGGGTTGGGGATTGTGGGACTGGAACTGGTATCGCGCGCGCGATGCCGAGTCGATCGTCGCGCGCATCACGCGCCGCGCATCTCCCGGCGACATCATCGTCCTGCACGATGGACATCACCGGGATCCGCGCGCCGATCGGCAGTATGCGATCGCGGCCGTCGATCGACTGGTCCCCGCGCTGCGCACGCGGGGGTTCAGCTTCGGGAATCTCTGTACCCCGGTGCCGCGATGACGGTGCAGAACCTCTGCACCTCCGCGCGTCTAGATCCCGTTCTGCGCGAGGACGGCGCGGATGTTCTCCGCGTCGAGCGTCTCGGTCTGCAGCAGCGCTTCGGCAAGCGCCTTCACCGCATCACGATGCCGCTCGAGCAGGGCGCGGGCAACCTGGTAGGCGTCCATGACGATGCGCTCCACCTCGCCGTCAACGCGCTGGGCCGTCGCCTCGCTCGACTGGTGCGGGCGCTCTCCCTCTTGCTGCGGCCCTTTGCGCGGGAACTTCAGCGGGCCGAGCGGCGACATCCCGAACTCGCACACCATCCGCTCGGCGATCTCCGTCGCGCGCTCGATGTCGTTCGACGCGCCGCTCGTCATGTGGTTCATGAAGAGCTCCTCGGCGACGCGCCCCCCCATCAGGATGGCCACGGATGTCTCGAGATAGGCCTTCGTGTAGGCGTGCCGGTCCATTTCCGGCAGCTGCATCGTGAGCCCCATGGCCCGGCCGCGCGGGATGATCGTCACCTTGTGAAGCGGGTCCGCGCCCGGCATGAGCGCCGCCACCACCGCGTGCCCGGCCTCGTGGTACGCGCAGTTCACGCGCTCCGCCTCGCTGAGCACGATCGACCGCCGCTCGGCGCCCATCATCACCTTGTCGCGCGCCGCCTCGAAGTCGGGCGCCGACACGCTGGGACGTCCCTCGCGCGCCGCGAGCAGCGCCGCCTCGTTCACCAGGTTCGCGAGATCCGCGCCCGAGAAGCCCGGCGTCCCGCGCGCGATGGCGCGCAGGTCCACGTCGGGATCGATCCGCACGCGCCGCGCGTGCACGCGCAGGATCTCGTCGCGCCCTCTCAGATCCGGGTTGCCGACCACCACCTGGCGATCGAAGCGCCCCGGCCGCAGCAGCGCGGGATCGAGGATGTCCTGCCGGTTGGTCGCCGCGATGACGACGATGCCCTGGCGCGCGTCGAACCCGTCCATTTCGACGAGCAGTTGATTGAGCGTCTGCTCGCGTTCTTCGTGGCTCAGCGAGTGGCCGCCGCGTTTGCGGCCGACCGCATCCAGTTCGTCGATGAACACGATGCACGACGTGTGTTTGCGGGCCTCCTTGAACAGCTTGCGGACGCGCGACGCGCCGACGCCCGCATACATCTCCACGAAATCCGAGCCGCTCGCGAACAGGAACGGAACGCCCGCCTCTCCGGCGATGGCGCGCGCCAGCAACGTCTTGCCGGTTCCCGGTGGTCCCACGAGGAGCACACCCTTGGGAATGCGCCCGCCGAGCGCCGCGTATCTCCCGGGCTCGCGCAGGAACCCAACGATCTCTTTGACCTCGTCCTTCGCCTCGTCCACGCCGGCAACGTCCGTGAACAGGATGGCGGCATCTCCCCCCTCCGCGACCCGCGCCCGCTGCTCCATCGAGGGGATCCGCCCCGCGGTCACGCGATAGACTGCAAAGCCAACGAGGGCAATCGCGAGCACGCCCGCGACGATCGGCGTGAAGATGGCAATCGCCGACTCCCGTTCGGCCACCACCGTCACGCGCACGCCTTTGCGCGCCAGGTCGGTGAGGAACGCGCCGTTGGTCGTGAAGAACGACGGCGGCGCGATGGTACGTTCGGTAGGTCCGGCGTTCAGCACGATGTCCACGGCCGTGCCGGCGATCGTCACCTGCTTCACCGCGCCGGATTCGGCCTGCCGGACGAACTCCGAGAAGGGCACCTCCGTCAGCGCCGGCACAGCGTTCTGCCGCCAGACGGCCGTCCCGAGCACCAGGATTGCGAAAATGCCGGCTGCCAGCGCCAGCTTGCGGAAATGCCGTGAGATGCGGGAAAACAAGACGGCCCCTTCAGCCGCGCGCCGGGAAGCGCGGCGGCGTACGTCCACCGCAGCCGCGAGGACGTTGATGAGTTGTTAGGAAGCGCCGCGCCGGGGAACGAGGCGTGTACTGATTTTACACGACGCGAATATGGGTGTAAACCTCTGACAAAACGAACCTTAGCTCTGCCGTATCGCGGTGCGTTCGCCTGGCTCGTGCATGCCTACACGGCTTTGGGAGCCGTCATGGCGTTTCTGGCCCTGCTCGACGCGATTCGCGGCGACACGCGGATGACCTTCGCCTGGCTGGCTGTCGCGACCTTCATCGACGGGACTGATGGGGCGCTCGCGCGGGCGGCGCGCGTGAAGACGTACGCAGCGACCCTCGATGGCGCCCGCATGGATGACATCGTCGACTACCTGACGTTCGTCTTTATCCCCGCGTTCATCGTCTATCAGATGAGGATGGTGCCCGACGGCCTGGCCATCGCGGTGGTGGCAGCGATGCTGCTGTCGAGCGCCTTTGGCTTCACGCTGCAGGATGCGAAGACAGAGGATCACTTCTTTACCGGGTTTCCCTCGTACTGGAACATCGTCGTGCTGTACATGATTGGGCTGGGCACCACCGCCGGGCTGAATGCGGCCCTGCTCCTGCTGCTGGCGGCGCTCGTGTTCGTTCGCGTCGGGTATATCTACCCGTCCCGCACGCCGACGTGGCGCGCTGCCACCCTTGCGCTCGGCGCCGCATGGGCGGCTGCGATGATAGTCGTTGTCTGGACCCTGCCCGCGCCTCCCCGCGCGCTGGTGATCGGCTCGCTCGTCTTTCCCGTCTACTACATTGTGCTCTCCCTCCTGCTGCAGGGGCGGCGAACGAAAGCCGGCGAAGCCCGCCGCGAAACCTGATGACGACCCGCACGCAACGCCGCGCGGGCGCGGTGCTCCTGGTCGTGGTCGCCGCGATCGGCGTGCTGTCGGCCGGCTGGGTGTTGCGCTACGGCTGGGCGATCCGCAAGCTGACGCGCGGCGTCGGCGACACCGTGTTCTACGACCGGGCCGGCCGCCCCTGGTTCCGGATGGACGAGCAGCGCCAGGACGTGCCGCTCGCGCGCATCTCGCGGCACCTGCAGCATGCCGTCATCGCGGTGGAGGACCACCGCTTCTATCGCCATCCGGGCATCGACCCGCTGGCGCTCGGCCGCGCGGTTGTCCGCAATGTCGCGGACGCGGAAGTGGTGGAAGGGGGCAGCACGCTGACCCAGCAGCTCGCGCGCACGCTGTTTCTGAGCAACCGCCGCACGTGGGGACGCAAGGCGCGCGAGGCCGGCATCGCGCTGCTGCTCGAGAGCGAGCTGACGAAGGACCAGATCCTCGAGCTGTATCTCAACCGCATTTACATTTCCGCCGGGCACTACGGCGTCGAGACCATGTCGCGGCACCTGTTTGGAAAGCCCTCGCGCGATCTCTCGCTCGCGGAGGCTGCGCTCGTCGCCGGGCTCATCCGCGCCCCCGGCGCGCTCTCCCCCTGGAGCAATCCGGACGGCGCAGTCCGTCGCAGCCACGTCGTGCTGGCGAGGATGCGCGAGCAGGGATTCATCAGCGCGGCGCAGGAGGCGCAGGCAAGGCGCGCGCGCGTGCGCATCCGGCCCTATCCCGCGGCGCAGCAGGCGCGCGCCGGCTACGCGAAGGAATACCTGCGCCAGCAGTTTCGCAACCGCTTCGGCGGCGACCATCCGCCAGACTGGAAAATCGAGACAACGTTCGATCCCGAGCTGCAGGACCTGGCGGAGCGCGCCGTGCAGCAGGGGCTCGCGCGCGTCTCGCGGCGCCGTGACCTGCAGGCGGCGCTCGTCGCGATCGATCCGCGTACGGGAGACATCCTCGCGCTCGTGGGCGGCCGCGACTTCTCAACGTCCCAGTTCAATCGCGCGGTGCGCAGCCGGCGGCAGCCCGGGTCGGCGTTCAAGCCGTTCGTGTATGCCGCCGCGCTCTCGCGCGGTTACTCGCCGGTGTCGGTGCTGCAGGGCCTGTCGTCGATACCACCGCAAGGACCGGACGAGTGGTCGCCTCGAAACGCCAGCGACGACAGCAACGCGGACGAACTGACGATCCGCGCCGCGATTGTCGAGAGCGACAACCGCGCGGCGACCGCCATGCAGCAGAAGATCGGCGCACGTCCCGTGTTGCGGCTGGCGGATGCGCTCGGCATGCGCGATCTGCCCGACGTGCCATCGCTGGCGCTCGGGTCGGGCGAGGTGACGCCGCTCGAGCTGACCGCAGCCTTCGGCGTCTTCGCCAACCTGGGGACTGGGGCCAGGCCGCGGGCGGTCAAGCGGGTGCTCGATGCCGATGGCGGCGTGGCGCTGCGAAACGACGTCCGCCAGGAGCGAGTGCTGGAGCCGGACGTCGCGTTCCAGATGCAGTCCATGCTGCGCGACGTGATCGATCGCGGGACCGGGTCGCCGGCCCGGCAGTGGGGCGTGAATTTTCCGGCCGGTGGCAAGACCGGCACGACTGATGATTTCCGCGACGCCTGGTTCGTCGGATTCTCCAGCGAAATTGTCGCCGGCGTCTGGGTGGGCTTCGACCAGCCCGCGACGATCGCGGACCGCGCGTACGGCGCGCGCTTCGCGCTGCCGATCTGGTCGGACTTCATGCGTCGCGCCGCCCGGAAGTATCCGCCGCAGGACTTCGACCGCCCGGCCGGTCTCACCGAGGAGCCGCTCTGCCGCGACTCGTACCTGCGCCCCGTCGAGGACTGCCCGCTCTACACGGAGTACTTCAAGGAGGCAGACGAGGTGCCGTCCAAGCTGTGCCCGCTCCACGAGGGCAGCCTGCGCCAGCGTGCGCGACGGGCGATGCAGGAGCTTCTTGCCGAGCTGGGCCGAGCCCTCAAAGGGGTATTTCGCTGAAGGAAAAGGGGGACTGTCCCCCTTAACATCGAGGGGGACGCGACGTTCCCTTCGCCGCCTGGATCCGCTCGAGATTCGCTTCGTAAGAGAACGTTGGGCCTTCGGCCCCGGCCGCGAGCGGCGGATACACGTGCCGCGAGTAAACCGGGTACGCCTCCGTCCGCAGGTGCGCCAGCATGTGGTGCCCGGTGCGCACCTCGCGCTCGTGCCGCAACGCGCCCACGTCTATCGGCGCCACCACGATCCGCTCGCCCGGTCCCGGTGACGCCTCCGCGAGAATCCGGCCGTCGAAGTCCACGACCTGGCTGCCGCCCGGCCACGAGTATGGCGGGTAGTGCCGCAGGCTCGCGCCCTGGTTCGCGGCGACGACGAACGCGATGTTCTCGAGCGCGCGGCAGCGGTTCACGAGCGTCCACCAGTTCATCGGCTCGGTTGCGCCCCACGGATCCATGTACGCCGACACGCGCACGAGCACTTCCGCGCCGTTCGCGGCGAGCTGCCGGATCGCCTCGGGAAACAGCCAGTCGTAGCAGATCGCGCAGCCGATCCGGCCGATCGGCGTGTCCGCGACCGGGAAGAGCGGCTCGTCGTACCCCGGGAGGTCGTGCGGGCTCGCGTGCACCTCGTAGGGAATCCACGGATTGACCTTTCGATACTTGTACAGGATCCCTTCCGGGCCGATCAGGCACGTCGTGTTGAAGACGACGCCGGGCCATCGCGCGTCCGTTTCGAGCATCGACCCGCTCTGGATGTAGATGCCGTGCTCGCGCGCCTTTCGCGCGAGCCGCTCGGTGTGCTCGTTGGGAACGGGGACCGCGAGCGTCTCCAGCAGCTCGCGGGCGGTGGCGTACATCGGCGCCGCGTGCGCGAACTCGGGAAACACCACGAGCTTCACGGGCAGGAACGGCGCGCTGCCCGCCACGGCGGCGTCGATCATCGCGAGCATGCGATCGGTGTTCGCCCGCATCGCGGTGCGATCGGCCGGATTGGGCATGTCGGTCTGGCAGGCGGCGACGGCGTACCTCAGCGTGGTCTTCATGGTTGTCGGATGTGGTGGCCACGAATCAGCTCGAGCGGGGGCAGCGCCTTCGGCACGATGCGGGTGTTGTACCGCTCGACGTACTCCCGGTGCCTCCCCTCGTCCGGGTACCGCTCCGGAGCGGCGTAGGGATACTGCGTCATGCGGTGGAAGGGGAGCGGCCCGAGCGTGTCCGGGCTGGACGAGTGCGGATCCATCTCCTTGCTGTAGCCGTTTGCATAGAGCAGGAACGTGCGCGCCCAGCCGTGGCGGAGGGGCGGCACGGCGCTCGCGTCGAACGCGAGCGCGATGTCGTCGCCGGGGCGCGACACGACGAACAGATCGTCGACCCCCGTGAGCAGCTCGCGCACGTCCCCCTCGCGCGTGTAACGGCCGGGCAGCAACTTCCACGGGGATATGGGCGAGGTGCGCGCGTAGTCGTAGCCGAACGGCTCGCGGCCATCGGGCGACAGCTCCGCAGAAAAACCGCGCCAGCGGAGCGAGGCGCCCACAGGCTCGAGCCGAACGACGTCCACCGGCGCCGGCAGGCCGGACGTGTCCACCAGGATCCGATCCCAGTAGATCCGCATCGCCGT
The DNA here is from genome assembly GCA_016184105.1 of Acidobacteriota bacterium. Lineage (NCBI taxonomy): Bacteria > Pseudomonadati > Acidobacteriota > Acidobacteriota bacterium. The sequence goes on along the minus strand of JACPDI010000007.1, from coordinate 68,548 downwards.
CGAGACGCGCACTTCGTTTGCAGCGGGAGGCAGCAGGCCGGTGAGATCCACCGGCACGGTCTGGGGCCGCCCGACCGGCACGCCAATGTCTTCGATCGCGGTGCGCCAGCGGCCGTCGGGCCCGCGCCATTCGAGCGACGGCGCGACGAGCCGCAGTCCCGCCTGGGACGCGGCCACGTTGTCGCGTGAGAAGGCGTAATCCGTCCAGCCGGTGAGCAGGAGGAGCACGCGCGCGTTCGCGGCGCGTGGCGGCAGCGTGAGCGTCACCGAGTGCGGCGCGGCGTAGCCGCGGATCCGCTCGAGCGCGAAGTCGTCCGGGTAGCGGCGATCGATCGCCGAGACGCGCTCGAGGACGTCATGCCCGTGTTCGTCGGCCGCGGCGGCGGGCGGCTGCGCCCCGCGCGTGGCGTACAGCTCGAACGGGGGAGGCGTCGCTCCCATCCCTTCGCGCGGATAGACTGCCGTTCCCTCCGGGTGATCGACGGCCAGCAGCTGCACGCGGTCCAGGAACACCGCCTCTTCCAGCTCGTTGGTCACACGCAGCTCGTACCGCCCATCGCGGGGACGCAGCTGCGTCGATTCGATCCGCACGTATTCGTCCGGGTCCGGCGTGCTCCGCACGCCGGGTGCGACCCAGTACCCCAGCTCCCCGCCGCCGAGGAAGTCCGTCACGAACTCGAAGCGCGTGCCGTTCCACGTGAAGAGGTACGGGCACGACGAAGGCTTGCGATCGAGTTCGCGGATGGTGACGAGCGCAGACGGCGGCGGCTCCGCCGACTCTTCAGCGACCTCGGCCTGCAGGATGCCCGCGGGCCACAGAACGCGGACGACATCCGCGCTGCGGCGATGGCCGAGACCGAACACGATGTCTGATGCGGTGGGCGCCGGAGTGGCGCTGACGGTTTCGATCTGCTGGCGCAGGCTGCCGGCGCGGATCTCCACGCGCGCGCCCACGGCGGACCGGTTGCTGACCCGCGCAGAGAGGCGGACGCGGAGCGAGCGCCGATGACCGCCGCTGTTCCGAAAGACCCGGACGCCGTTGGCGCCGGCCGCGATCAGTTCCGGCGTGCCGTTGCCGTCGAGGTCTCCGGCCGCCAGCGTGGCATCGGTCCCCGCGGCGCCGCGCGCCTCGCCCACGGCCCGCGCGGTGGCGTCGATCCACGCGGTGCCCGCGTTGCGAAGGACGTGCAGGCCGTCGGGGCCGGACGTGACAAGGTCCAGCAGCCCGTCGATGTCGTAATCGACGAGCAGCGCGGCCGCAGCGTTCGTGGTGCCCGGGTGGGCCTCCGACACCGCGAAGTGTCCGCGTCCGTCGCTCGAGGCCCAGAGGCCAGGCGCGCCTGCCCTGCAGAAGAACGCGTCGGTGAATCCATCCTTGTTGACGTCGCCGACCGCCACGCACGCGGCAGCGGTCGCCGCGTCGAGCCGGGCCTCCGCCGCGGCATCGGCAAAGGTTCCGTCGCGCATGTTGCGCATCAGTCGCGCCGGCTGTCCCGCCGGGGCGACGAGCACGTCCACGTCGCGCCGGTTGTCGTAGTCGGTCGGGACGACGGCGAGCGCCCGCGGTGCGATCGCCAGACCCGAAGCCGCGGCGATGTCCGCAAAGGTGCCGTTGCCGTTGTTGCGAAGCAGCAGCGGCGGCGCGAGCAGATCGAGGTCGCCGTCGTGATCCGCGTCCAGCCAGGAGGCAGTGGTGGTGCCGCGCGCGGTGGCCAGCGCCGTTCCGGCTGTCGCGTCGGTGACATCCGTGAATCGCCCGCCCGGCTCCTGCCGGAAGAGCGCGGGGCGGGCCGGGGACAGCACGAAGAGGTCCGCGCGATCGTCGTTATCGTAGTCGCCGAAGACCGTTCCCGTCGCGTCCTTCGCGCCCGAGAGGCCCGCCTGCGCCGTGACGTCCGTGAAGCGGCCCGCGTCGTTCCGGAACAGCAGCACGCCGACGGCGCCAGCCACCGCCAGGTCGAGGTCGCCATCACCGTCGACATCGAACAGCGTTGCGCCGCGCGCGGCGCCGGCGTGCGGGCCCGGGAGCGCGGTCGCCGTCGCGTCGGTGAACGTCACCGCGGGAACTCCCGGGTCGACCAGCTCCGGCTCCGCCCCCGTGGAGGCCATCGCCACCGCGTACCGTCCCTGCTCGAGATAAACCTGTGAGAAGGATGTCGCGTGGCCGCTCGCGCGCAGGCGCTGGAAACGCGCCATCGCGGCGGCTCCTTCTTCACGCGCGCCGCTGCGGAGGAGCGCGGTCGCGAGCCCGTACGCGGCCGTGGCGTGGTACGGCTCCAGCCGCGTCGCGCGGCGGAACGCATCGACCGCCTCGGCAAACCGCTGCTCCTGCGTGAGGAGTTGCCCGAGGTTGATTGTCGTGCCGAGGTCGTCCGGATCGGCCCGCTGCACGCGGGTGAACGCCTCGATGGCGTCGGCGGTCCGGTTCCCGGCGCGCGCGACCAGGCCCAACACGTAGTCCGCGTGCAGCCGCGTGGCCGGGGTTGCGCGCACCGCTTCCGCGGCACGCCGTGCGGGCTCGATCTCTCCCGCGTAGAAGAGCGCGATCGCCAGGTTCAGCCGCGCGATCGCGAGGTCCGGCGCCAGAGCGATCGCCTGGCGAAACGAGCGCGCCGCCGCGGTGAAGTCGAACTGTTCCAGGTACGCGACGCCGATGTTGTTGGCGCGGTGGGCGGATTCCATCGTCAGCGCCGGCCGCTCCGCGCCGGCTTGGGCGTCGGGGCGCCGAGCGGCGCTCGGGAGGACCGCGGCTGCCGCCGCCAGCGTCGCGGCCGCGGCCGCCAGCCGGAAGGTCACCGCGCGCCCCGGCTGCGAGCCGGCGACCGCGACGTGACGCCCTTTCCCTCGATGATGGCGAGCTGCTGGTTGGCCTCGGCGCCCGGCAGCGTCTCGGTGCGGCCGTTCGGCCAGCGGACGTCGATCCTCTCGACCCGCGCGGCGCGGCCGAGGCCGAAGGTGAGCGGCAGCTCGCTCTGGGACGCGTAGCTCGATCCGGTCTTCACCATGGCCCACGGCGACGCGGAGCCGCCCGGCAGGATGACACGCGCGAAGGCGCCGATGGCATCGCGGCTGGCGCGCGTGCCCGCGAGTTGCACGCGCAGGTACCGGTTGGCGTTGCCTCCGTCGTTCCGCAGCAGGTGCGCCGGGCCGTTGTTGGTGCTGAGGAGCACGTCGAGATCTCCGTCGCCGTCGTAGTCGCCGTACGCGGCGCCGCGGGCCACCAGCCGCTGCGCGAGGCCCGCGCCCGCCGTCGCGGTGACTTCCTCGAACCGCCGCGAACCCCTGTTCCGGAACAGGTGAGGACGTTGCGCGTACGTGACGCGCGGCTGCACGGCGGCGATGTCGCCGGCCACGTGACCGTTGGCGGCGAACACGTCCAGCAGGCCGTCCAGATCGTAGTCGAAGAAGAAGCAGCCGAAGGTGAGTGTCAGCAGCGAGGCGCGGCCGATCGTCGCGCGCGGCGCCTCGTCGATGTAGAGGCCGTTCCCTTCGTTCGTGTACAGCGCCATCATCTCGTTCGAGAAGTTGCCGATGATGAGGCTCTGGCGCCCCGAGCCGTCGTAATCGGCCGCATCCACGCCCATGCCGGCGCGGGCGACCCCCGCCTCGTTGAACGCGACCCCCGCGGTCAGCGCCACGTCCACGAACGTCCCGTTGCGCCGGTTCTCGTACAGCTGGTTCGGCTGCGTGTCGTTGGCGACGAACAGGTCCATCCAGCCGTCCCCGTTGTAGTCGGTGAGCGCGACGCCGAGCGCCTTCGACTCGGGGTCGGCCACCCCGGCGCGCGCCGTGACGTTCTCGAACGTGCCGTTGCCGCGGTTCCGGTACAGCGTGGGGCTCTGCCCTTTGTAGGATTCCGGCGTGCAGTACGACTTCGTGCGGCCGTCCAGCGTGCAGAACAGGTCGTTTTCCGGCGTCCACTCCACGTAATTGGCGACGAAGAGATCCAGCCGCCCGTCGCGGTCGTAGTCGAACCACGCCGCGCTCGTCGAGAACCCAGGGTCCCCCACGCCGGCGCGCGCCGTCACGTCCTCGAACACCAGGCCGCCGAGATTGCGAAACAACCGGTTTCTGCCGAGCGCCGCGATGTAGAGATCCACCCGCCCGTCGTTGTCGTAATCCGCCGCGGCGACGCCGATGCCGTAGATCGGCACCGCGAGCCCGGCGCGCGACGTCACGTCGGTAAACGTGGCGTTCCCGTTGTTGCGATAGAGCGCCATCACCGCCCGCGACGCGCGGGCGCCTGGGAACGAGGTCGAGTTGACGAGCAGGATGTCCTGCCATCCGTCCCCGTCGGCATCCAGGAACGCGCCGCCCGAACCCATCGTCTCCGGCAGGTACTTCTTCCCGAAGGCGCCGTTGGTGTGCGTGAAACGGATCCCGGCCTGCGCCGTCACGTCCGAGAATCCCGGCGCGGCCGCGTCTGCGGCGGCGACCAGGATTGCGAGAGCGGCGAGGAGAGGGCCGGCGGAACGAAGCGCCTTCGGCGTCATCGTCATCGCGGCACGCGCCCGGACACGGCGGTCATCGTCGCCTCGAGCGGCGCCGGCGAGCGGTGCTCGTGGATCGGCTGCCGCTCGTTGTTGTCGTCCGGGTGAAGCTGCCGGTACGGGCCGGTGATCGCCTGCGCGCTCTCGTCGGCCTTGAACCGGCGGTAGAGCGTTTCCTCGCGCGCCGCCTGCGCGTGCTCGCCGAGCCCGCGGTAGCACAGCATCAGGTTGTAGTGCGCCTGGAGGTCTTCGGGATCGATCGCGAGCACCCGGCGGAACGACTCCACGGCGTCCTTGTACTGCCGTTGCAGGAACTGGACGCGCCCGAGCTGGTTCAGCACGACGCGATCGCGCGGGTACTGCGACCCCGCGGTCCGCAGGTGTTCGAGCGCTTCGTCGTACCGGCCGAGGCTCTTGAGCGCGGTGCCCAGGAAGAAGTGCGTCTTGGCGAGCGTGGGGTTCAGCGCGAGCGCCTTCCGCAGCGCGTCCTCGGCGCCCGTCATGTTGCCTTCCTGGATCCGCGCGCGCGCGACGTTCACCCATCCGTCGGCATACGCCGGCTCGATGCCGGTCACCTGCAGGAAGGCGGCCTCGGCCCCCTTCAGGTCTCCCTGCAGCAGCAGCCCGATCCCGTAGTCGTTCCAGCGCTCGCGCGCCCGGCTGATCTCCACCGGCCTCGCTCCCGAGGCGGGATACTCCGTGACGGCCGGCACCGTCGCGCCCGCGGGCACCACGCGCAGCGTCGTCTCGCGCTGCGCCATCACGGTCGTTGGAATGTCGGGAATCCGCTTCATCGCGCCCGACACGCCCGACGTGTCCCCGGTGAACACCCATCGGCCGTCGTCGTGGGCCGGCGTCACCGAGTAATCTCCCTGCTGCGGGTCTCTCACGCCGGCATACGCCCATTGCGTGGTCCACCACGCGAACTTCCGGTAGTTCACCTTCGCCCGCAGCGTGATCGCGCGCGCGTCGTCCGGCACGCGCACGCGGTAGTGGACGGTATCCGCCGCGCCCGGGGGAATGAGGCGGACGTAGGCGACCGAGCGCGTCATCCACGCGTTGCGCTTGTTGATCGGGTTGCCGTTCCCGTCGAGCATCAGGCTGCGGTAGAAGTGCGCCGCCGGATCGACCGGGCCGCGGCCGCCGCCTGCCGCCTCGCCGCTGTGAAACACCGTGCGCCCCTTGTCGTCCACCCCTTCCAGTTCGACCCACACGTCGAAGGCGTCCACCGTCCCGCCGGGGAAGAAGTGACCGACCTTTCGCGTGCGCACGACCACCTCGACGCGGACCGACTCGCCGGCGCGCAGCGACGGCATCGTCTCGTCGATCGTGCCGATCACGGGCGCGGCCGGCCGGATGAACGCCTGCTGCGCGCCGAAGCCCATCGACTCCTCGCCGACGGCGAACGTGCTGGCGATCGCGGGCTCCGCGGCGGCAACGCGCCTGCGCGCCGCCGGCGCGCCCTCCTCGCCGCGCACGATCCCGAAGATATCCACCGACACCTGGCCGTCCTGCAGGAACTGCTGCACCGCGCGGAGCTGCTCCGTGTCGCCGTTGACATACGGCACGGCGGTGTTCGCCGCCGCGAAGCGGTGCGAGCGGACGAAGCCGTTCTTCGCGGCCGGATCCGTCGACGGCACGAGCGGCATGTGGCAGTCCATGCACGTCTGCGGCTGCGCCGGGTAGTAGAAGGACCGCGCCCCTTCGCCGGACACGCCGGAGGCCTGCCAGTTGTCGTACTCGTTGAAGCCCCTGAACCACCGGTAGCCGTTGACCGGGACGTCGAGGTGCACCTTGTGGCACGACGAGCAGAACTCCGCGGACTGCTCGCGGTGAAACGGCTTCAGGAACGTCTCACGGTGCGGCTGCGGATCCAGGTAGAGCAGGGCGTCGTGCGCCTTCCGCAGGACAGGGTGATCGCTCGCCGCCAGGTCGTGCAGCGGCGGGTACTCGATCACGAAGTCTCCCTGCCCCATCGTGCTGTTGACGCGTGTGATTGCGTGGCACGAGGTGCAGGAGAGTCCCGCCTGCGCTTCCGGCGTCTCGATCTGGTCCCTGATGGGCCGATCGAAACGGCCGTTGAAGAACACCGCATGATCGTGGCAGCCGGCGCACCACTTGGACGGCTTCGTGCCCACCACGTCCTGCATGTACTCGATCGACTTGCGGTACCACTGGTTGTTGAAGGACGAGAAGTGGTGCATCGACGATCGCCATTCTTCGAAAAGCTCACGGTGGCACCGGCCGCAGCTTTCGCTCGTCATGAAGAAGTTCGAGGGGATGAGGCCGCCGACGTTGGTATCGGCAGACGAGGGGAAGAACGGGCTGGACGCGCCCGCACCTTCCTCCTCCATCCGCGCCGGCACGACGTGAGGGTTGACGATCCTGCCGAGCACTTCCGCGTCGCTTCGCTGCCTGACGGCGACAGCCGACGTCCACCCCACGGCCAGCAGCGCGATCAGCATGGCCCCTGCCGTGGCGGGACGCGGCCGGGGAAGCCCGGGCCGGACGCGGGCGGCCACGGCCGCAAGGGCGGTCGCCGCGCCAAGCGTGGAGACCGCGAGGTGCGCGACCAGCAACCCGCGGTAGGGGCGCGTCGCGCCTGTCACGAGCAGCGAGGCTCCGAGCAGCGCCCCCGCGGCGCAGAGCGCGACGGCGACGCGCCAAAGCAGGGACATCGACCCGGCGCGCCGCTGGATCCAGCGCAGCGCCAGAGCGCCCGTGACGAGGCCGAGCACCGGGTGCAACGCGACGTTGGCGAAATAGAACAGCGACGGGGTTGCGAACGCCGCCAGATAGGCCGAGTTGACGAGTAGAACCGCGACGCACCAGCTCAGCCGGCGCGACGACGAGAATGCTGAGAGCATAGGCCTGCCCGGCAGCCGCGGCGCCGCCGTCAAGTAGAGGAAGCTAGGCTAAGTCACGGGCGGGTCAGGGTCAAGGCTGCGCCGCGCTCGCTGTCAAGGCGCTCGCCACATCGATCGGAACTAATTGAGCCAGGACTGGCGGCGGCGCTGCTGCTCCTGCGTCGCATCCGGCAGCACGCGCAGCTCCCAGTCGTCCACCGGCGGCGGCCCGACCTTCAGGGTGAATCGCATCAGCTCCTCGCGCCGCGCGGCGAGCACCGAGACGGCCGCCCCCTCGCGGAACGTCTCGAGCCGTCCCTCCCACTGGTCAGGGCGCACGCGGAATTCGTCCAGCGCCACGATCTCATCGTCCACGTTGATCCCCGAGTCGTACGCGGCGGTGCCGCGCCGCACCTGAGTGACGAGCAGGCGGTTGTTGTCGTTTCTCAGCCGCAGCCCCTGCCACGCCAGAGGTCCGGCCGTCCTCGCGACAGGAACCGTCGTGAAGCGCAGGCCGTACCAGTCGAGCGCCTCCTGGTACTCCAGCTCCTCGGTCGTCTCGAGCGCGCGCCGCATCCACTCGCCAAGGTCCGCCCCCGCGACTTCGTTGACGAGGTGACGGAAGTCCTCGGTGGTGAAGCCGCGCGCGCCGGCGAACCGGCGGTAGGCGAGGCGCATCACGTCGTCCAGCGATCGCTGGTTGCCGCTCGCGCGCCTGATCTTCGCGTCGAGGAGGAAGCCGATGACCGCCCCCTTCGTGTAGTAGCTGATCGCGACATTCGGCGAGTTCTCGTCCGATCGATACTCCTTGATCCACGCGTCGAACGACGCCATCTCCGCCGGCTGCACGAGCCGCCCCGGCGTCGTCTGGAGCGATTCGATGTCGTTCGACAGCATGCCGAGATACGCCTCGTCTGACACGAGGCCGGCGCGGCGCAGCGCGAGGCCGCCGTAGTAGTCGGTGAGCCCTTCGGAAATCCAGAGTCCCCTGGTGTAGTTCTCGCGCTCGTAGTCGAACGGCCCGAGCTCCGCCGGCCGCAGGCGCTTGACGTTCCACAGATGAAAGTACTCGTGTGACACCAGTCCCAGCCAGTTCGTGTAGCGGCGGTGCGTGCTCGTCGCCCAGCGGCTCGCCATCAACGTCGTCGAGTTGAGGTGTTCGAGGCCGCCGCCCCCCTCGTTGAGAATGTTCAGGAAGACGTACTTGTCGTACGGCAGATCGCCCCACATCCGGGCGTACTCCTCGACGATCTTCCGGACATCCGCGACCGAGCGCTGCACGTCCCAGAACGGCGGCTCGTTGACGTTCACGAGGAAGTGCCGCTTGCCCTGCACGGCGAACTCATGGACGGCCGGGTTGCCCGCGACGATCGGCGAGTCCACGAGCAGGTCGAAGTTCGCGGCGGCGAAGGTGTGCGGCCCCCCGCCGGAGGGCAGGCCGGAGATCGACGTCTTCCACGCCGGCGGCATCGCGAGCGTGACGTGGTGCGGGCGCGCCAAGCCGTCGCTCGGCGTGATGAACGTGCCCGCGCCGGTGATGTGGGCGTACCGCGACTCCACCCAGTTGGTGCGGACGCTCATTTCGCGCGAGTACACGCGGTAGGTCACGCGCACCTGCGGCGCTCCACCGGTCTGCACGCGCCAGCGATTCTTGGAGGACTTCGCGACGTCGAGCGGGCGTCCGTCGGGCGCCGAGGCGGCCATCGCCTCGACGTTGCGCGAGTACTCGCGCACCAGGTACGAGCCCGGCGTCCAGACCGCCATCATCAGGTCGATGTGCGGCCGCCCGCCCGTCGGGTAGGAGGCCTCGACTTCGATGTAGTGATGGGCGGCGTGGGGGAACGACAGCGTGTATCGGACGGCGTCCTGCGCCCGGGCGCTGCCGCCGCAGGCGAGGAGGACGAGAACCGCGGCCGCGGTCCTGGCCGCGGCCCTACTCATGGACGTACACCAGGCTTTCTCCCCTTTTCGCGATCAGCTTGGCGATCGCCTTCTCCATGCGGTCGCGGCGCGCAAGGATGGCGTCGATGCACCGGCGCTCGACCCACGGGCCGAGTGCTTCGTGCAGGCGGGTTGCATCGAGCGCCTTCATCCGCGCCCAGAGCGACGCGTCCACTTGCGCGAAGGCGGCCGGCGGCTCCTTGTAGGCGACAAACGCGCGCGAGTGATCGATGAGGTAGACGGTCCAGTTCTCGTCCACCAGGATGTTGCCCGCATTGCGGTCGATGTTCCCGATGAGCGCGTCGAACATCTTCATGCGAACCATCTGCGCGCTCCACTCGCGCGTGACCGGCTTGCGCGACCCGAGATCGCGCCACATGCGCGTATTGTCGATCCACATGATCACGGCCCCGGTGATCCCATTGAGCTTGCGCTCGACGGCCGGCGGCACCATCCGCAAATCGAGGAGCCTGTCCATCCGGTAGGCCGCGATCTCCGACTTGTAGCTTTCGTAGAAGCCGCGGTATACGCCGGGGCGCAGCGGCTTCCACGCGACGCTGCTGACCAACGCACCGGGCGCGAGCCACGCGCGCGTCGGCCGCGTGACGCCCAGCGAGATGTCCTGGTACTTCGCGATGTCGGTCGTCCGCAGGCACGCCTCGATTGCCGCCTCCTGTCCCGCGTAGACGCGCGTCTGCGCGGCGGTCTGCGCGCCGAGCGACGCGGCGGTGAGGACCAGGTAAACGGCAGCGGCTCGCAGCGTGCGCATGGCGGCCTTACCTTACACCCGGCGGGCTGCCCTCCGGGAGTACTTTGAAGAGAAAGGAGAAGATGTCCGCGTCCTCCTCGATCATCTTGGTGACCGGCTTTCCAGCACCGTGGCCCGCCTTCGTGTCGACGCGGATCAGGATCGGCGCCGGCCCTGCCGTGGCCGCCTGCAGCCGCGCCGCAAACTTCTTCGCCATGCCGGGCGCGACCCGGTCGTCGGTGTCCGCGGTCGTGACGAGCGTCGCCGGATACGCCACGCCGTCCTTCACGTTGTGGTACGGGGAGTAGGCGAGCAGATACGGAAACTGCTTCGGGTCATCCGCCGATCCGTACTCTGAAATCCAGAACCGCCCGACGGTGAAGAGGTGGTAGCGCAGCATGTCCGCGACCGGCACGCGGCAGATGACGGCGCCGAACAGATCCGGACGCTGCACCATCGCGGCACCGACCAGCAGCCCGCCGTTGCTCCCGCCTTCGATCGCCAATCGCGGCCGGCTCGTGTACTTGTTCGCGATGAGCCACTCGGCGGCGGCGATGAAGTCGTCGAAGACGTTCTGCTTCTTTTCGAACATGCCCGCCTGGTGCCAGCGCTCGCCGTACTCGCCGCCGCCGCGCAGGTTCGCCAGCGCGTACACGCCGCCGCGGTCGAGCCACGCGATGTTCGACGGGTCGAAGCCGGGCGTCATGTTGATATTGAAACCGCCGTAGCCGTAGAGCAGGGCCGGGCGGCTGCCGTCGAGGGGGATGTCCTTGCGGTGCACAAGGAACATGGACACCTTCGTACCGTCCTTTGACGGGTACCACACCTGTTTCGTTTCGTAGGCGCCGGGGTCGAGCTTGGAAACCGCCGGCGCAAACGGCGTCACCGCGCCGGTCCCCACGTCGTACCGCTGAACGGAAGGGGGAGCGGTAAAGGACGTAAACGCGTAGAACAGCTCAGCGTCCGACGGTCTGCCGGACACACCATAGATGGTGCCGATTGGCGTCGTCACGTCCGCGCCGTGGCTGCCGTCGAGGTTCGTCACGCGCAGCCGTCCCGCCGCGCTGTGCAGGTACGACAGCACGAGCCGCCCGCCGGCGATCGTGGCGGTGTTCAGCTTGTCGGCCGCTTGCGCCACGACCTCGGCCGGTCGTGGCCCCGCCGCGGCGCGCGCGGCGTCCACCGCCACGACACGGCCGAGAGGCGCCTGGTCGTCGGTCTGGAAGAACAGGCGATCGCCTGCCGCGTCGATGAAGTTCCACGACGCCGAGAAGCCCGTGAAGAGCGGTGCCGGCGCGTCCGCGGAGCCCGCCGGCGCGACGAACACTTCGCTCTTCTCGCTCGATCCCTTGAAGGCCGTGACGACGAGCCAGCGCCCGTCGTCGCTGACTGACGCGGAGGGGACGATCTCGCGGTCGTCGCGCCGCTCGAACACCAGCCTGTCGCGCGCCTGGTCTTCGCCGAGCCGGTGAAGGTAGACGGCGCCGTAGTAGTTCTCGTCGCCCGCCGGCACGCGTCCCGGCTCGGGGAAGCGCGTGTAGTAGAACGCGGAGCCGTCCTTGAGCCACGCGATGCCGGTGAACTTCGCCCACAGCACGCGGTCGGGCCGATCGCGCCCGGTGTCGACCTCGCGAACGTGGATCTCCTGGCGATCGCTGCCGCTCCTCGACAGCGCGTATCCGAGCAGGGCGCCGTCGTCGCTCGGCGACATCGCGGTGAGCGCGACCGTGCCGTCCGGCGAAAGCGTGTTGGGATCGAGGAGCACGCGGCGCGCGCCGCTCAAGCCGTCCTGCACGTACAGCACCGCCTGCGGCTGCAGCCCCGTGTTGTGGGTGAAGAAGTAACGCGACCCGCGCTTGACCGGCACGTCGGTGCGCGGATAGTCGAACAGCTCGGTGAGCCGCTTGACGAGGGCGTCGCGTTCCGGCCCGCCGACAAACGATCGCGTCAGCGCGTTCTGGGCCTCCACCCACGCGACGGTTTCGGGGTCGCCGGCATTCTCGAGCCAGCGGTACGGATCGGGCACGCGGGTGCCGTGGAGGGTGTCAACGATATCGGCCTTGCGGGCCTTCGGGTACGACATCTGTGTGGATTGGGCCGCCAGCGCCCCCAGGGTCACCACGGCGGATGCGCCGAGCGCGATCGAGCCGGCGGAAAGTCGCGCGAGCATGGCTGCCATTCTATAATCCGTGGATGGTCGTCAAAAAGGTCCTCGTCGCGTCGTTCGTCTGTCTGGCCGCGCTCGCCGTGCTGCCGGCGCAGGCGCCGCTCTTCACCGGCGCGTTTCCGCCCGAGGAATTCGCGGCGCGCCGCGCGCGCGTGATGGAACGCATTGGCGATGGCGCCGCGGTCCTGCAGGGGGCCGCCGAGTCGCCGGCCTACGTCAAGTTCCGGCAGAACAACCAGTTCTTCTATTTGACCGGCGTGGAAGTTCCGCGCGCGATCGCGATCGTCGACGGCCGAACCCGCAGGACGACCGTGTTCCTGCAGCCGCGTGACGAGCGAGCGGAGCGTTCCGAGGGCCCGGCGCTCGTGCCCGGGGCGGAAGCGGAAAAGCTGACGGGCGCCGACGCGGTGCGCCCGCGCGAGGAGTTCGCCGCCGCGCTCGCGGCGCTCGCCGCGGAGGGGCGCACGGTGTACCTGCCGCACCGGCCCGAGGCGCTCGGCGCCGCCACCCCGGGCTACACGCAGATGCACGCGCAGAAGTCCGCCGCCGATCCGTGGGACGGCCGCAAGTCACGCGAGCAGGCGTTCATCGACAGCGTCCGCGCCAAGGCGCCGGCCGTCACGATCAAGGACCTCGACCCGATTCTCGACGAGCTGCGCCTCGTGAAGAGCGCGCGAGAGATTGACGTGATGCGCGAGTCCACGCGGCTCGCGGGGCTCGCGATGATGGAAGCCATGCGCGCGGCACGCCCCGGCTTGTACGAGTACGAGATCGAAGCGATCGGCGACTACATCTTCAAGAAACACAACGCGCAGGGGTTCGCGTACTTCGGGCTGGTCGCGACGGGAACGAACGCCGCCTGGCCGCACTACCACGCCGCGCAGGCGCGGCTGATGGATGGCGACCTGGTTCTGTTCGACTACGCGCCGGACTACAAGTACTACGCCTCGGACGTGACCCGCATGTTTCCGGCCAACGGCCGCTGGAGTGCGGACCAGCGGGAGCTGTACACGGTCTACCTGAAGATGTACCAGGCGCTGATGACGTCGATTCGGCCGAACGCCGAGCCGAGGGCGATCCTCGTGGAGGCCGGCGGCAGGATGCAGTCCATCGTGTCCGCGTTCACGTTCAGCAGCGAGAAGAATCGCGCGGCCGCGCAGCGATTTGCCGCCGGCTTCACGCAGCCTCGCCCCAATGCGATGCTGGGACACTGGATCGGCATGGAGGTGCACGACGTGACCGGGCCGTATACGACGTTGAAGCCCGGCATGATGTTCACCATCGAGCCGGCGCTGACGATCCCGGAAGACCGGGTGTACATCCGCCTCGAAGATGCCATCGTGATCACCGAGACCGGTTACGAGAACATGTCCGGTTTCGTGCCGGTGGATCCCGACGCGATCGAAAAGCTGATGGCGGAGGAGTCGCCGCTGGAGCGGCTCGATCGACGTGGCGCGCCAACCGCGTCGCGATAGGAACGCCGGCGGGTCGGACACTTCGGGTCCGCCCCACCAGTTGCCCGCCGCCCTCGCGGGGATCTTCGCCCTCAAGCTCGTCGTCCTCTGGCAGCTCGCGGATCACCCCCTGCTGCAGCCCGGCGGCGGGCTGGACGCGGACTACTACTTTCACCTGGCGCAACGTGTCGCGGGCGGCGACCTGCTGCTCGCGCCCGGCCTCTATTTCGTCTCGCCGCTCTACATCTACTTCCTGGCTGCCGGGCTCGCCGTGCCCGGCGGCTCGCTCTTCGTCGTCAAGGTCCTGCAGATCGCGCTTGGCGCTGCCGCCTGCGGGCTCGTGTGGCTGACCGCCCGCGAATGGTTCGGCGAGCGCGCGGCCTGGATCGCGATGGCCTTCGCGGCGTTCACCGGCGTGTTCACGTTTTACGAAGTGCTCATCCTCCAGGCGGCGCTGGATCCGTTCCTCACGGCGTTCGACCTCTGGCTGCTGACGCTCGCCCTCACGCGCGGCGGGGCGCGCTGGCCGCTCGCTGCCGGCGCCGCCCTCGCGCTGCACTCCCTGAACAGGCCTAACCTTTTCCTCGTGGGGGCAGGTCTTGGGTTGATGCTTTTTTCACGACCCGGCACCAGGCGGACGGCGCTGGCCGCCGCCCTCGGCGCGGCTCTCGTGTTCTTGCCTGTCTCATTGAGGAACGCCGTGGCCGCGGGTACGTTCATGCCGATTCCGTCGCACGGCGGCCTCAATCTGTACATCGGCAACAACCCGGCCGCAGACGGCACGTACCGCTCCGTCGAGGGGATCACGCCCAACATCGCGGGCCAGGCCGCGGACGCGAAACGCGTGGCCGAACAGGCGGAGGGGCGTCCGCTCACCGACGCCGAGGTGTCCTCCCACTTCACGAGAAGAACCCTTCAGTGGATCCGCGACCGGCCCGCGGATGCGGCCCGGCTGCTCGCGCGCAAGGTCGCCTTCACGCTCAATCATGCGTTCCTCACGCTGAATTACAGCTACCCGTTCTACCGCGATGAGTCAGCCGCGCTCCGGCTGCTCGCCGTCGGTCCGCTCATTCTGGTTCCGTTGGGGCTCGTCGGGCTGTTCACGTACTGGATCCGCGGCGAAAAACCGCGCGCAGGCTACGCCGTCTTCGCAGCCGCCGTGCCGCTGCTGATCGTTTCAATCGCGATCTTCTTCGTCGCGGCGCGGTACCGCGTGCCGCTGCTCGTGCCGCTGTGCGTCACGTCTGGCGCGCTCTTGGACGCGCTGGTTCGCGCGGCGCGTGCTCGACGCACCGCGGCCGTGCCGATGGCTGCCGCGTGCGTACTGGCGGTGGGCGTCATCGCGGGACGGGACGTGAAGCTCGATGATGCCCGCGGCGAGGAGGAGACGCGGATGGCCGTCTGGCTTGCGTCGAACGGGCGCGCCCGGGAGGCCGAAGCGCGGCTTTCGCGCATCCGTCGCGACGATCCCTCGCTGGGCGTCGCGCACGTCCGCGTCGGGCAGGCGCTTGCCGCCGCCGGCCGGCCGGACGAGGCGCTGGAGCACTACGAAGCGGCGGTGAAGATCGATCCGTCGGAGCCGGCGCCACGCACCGCGCTCGCGCGCCTGTCAGGCGAGCGGGGCGTGGCCCTCGCGCGCCAGGGGCGGGACGCCGACGCGCTGCGACACCTCGCGCGCGCCGCACTGCTCGCGGCGGGCGACGCGCCCGCGCAGTTGAACCTGGCCGTTCAACTCGCGCGGATGGAGCGGTACGCCGAGGCGCGTGCCGCCGCGGATCGCGCGCTGAAGATCGATCCCGACTACGCGCGCGCCCGGGAGTTCCTTGCCGCCCTCGACCACGCGCGCAAATAGAAAAGGGCCGCCCCGAAGAGCGGCCCCCTGAAGGCTGACGCCTGGCGCCAGACGCCTAGAAGTCGACCTGCAGCGTCAGCAGGAACCTGCGCGGCGGAGCCCAGTCGTTCGCCTGACCGAACTGCGGGTTCAGCTGGTTCGTCGTCTGCGCCGCTGAGAAGATGTCGGTCGCGCAGGCGTAGTCCGTGCCGCAGGCCGCCAGGATCGCCGCCGCCGCCGGCCGGATGCGTGGATCCCGATACTTACGATCGTTGACGCTCAGGGCTGTGAGATTGTTGAAGACGTTGAACACGCGCCCTTCGAGGCGCAGGCCGGCGCGGCCCGCCAGCGGCAAACGGTACGACGCCAGCAGGTCGAGGTTCGTCCAGAACTCGTTCCGGTTCGTGCCCGCCTGCTCCAGGTACCTGCGGAACCCGCCGTCCCAGTCCACTCCGCGCGCCGCCCACGGTGTCCCGCTCTGGGCTCGCAGGTACCCACCGAGCGTCAAGTTGTTCACCATGGGCGGTATGTACGATGCGAACAGCTTGAGAACGTGCGACCGGTCCTGGCTGAGCGGCCCGTACCGCAGCGGATCCTCCACGAACTCCCCTGGGCCGTCCTGGATCGCCGACGACGTGTTGAAAACCGCACCGGTCGAGTAGTCCAGGTCGAAGTTGCCCTCGAGTCGGCTCCACGCGTAGCTCGCCGACACACTCCAGTTGTTCAGGAGCGGACGCGACAGCTCGATCGTGAACGATCGGTACTTTCGCTCCGCGTTGTCGAGCTGCGCTGCGCGGAATGGGCCGGTCGCTGGCAGCGCCGACGGGATGTCCTCAATGAAGTCGAACGTCTCCCGTCGCATGAAGAAAACGTCGATGCTCCAGTCCGCCATGAGCGGCGTCGCGTACCCGACGAGCCATTCGTCGGTGTGCGTCGGCTCAATCCCGGCGTCGATCAGCTTGCCAGTCGTACTCGCGCGCGGCGCATCCGAGATGAGCGCGCCCGTGGCGCGGTTGAAGAACGCATCGTTAAAGAACAGCCGCTGCGGTGCCAGCGAGCGCGCGCTGCTCTTTTGATCCATGTTGTAGTAGCGCCCGAAGTTCCCGTAGACCTTGTCCCCTTTGCCCTCGCGCAACTGGTAGTTCGCGCCGATGCGAGGCTGGATCTCGTCGCCGAACCCGAAGGTCAGGAACGTGTTCTTCTCGGCCAGGACCTGGGAGAACTCATCCTTGTTCACAAGCAGGCCGGCGTTCACCACCAGGCGTGAGCCAAACGTGATGTCGTCCTGCACGAAGAGGCTGTAGGTTCGGCCCGGCGAGACCTGCGCCGGCTGGTCGGAATAGTAGGTCGACTGCACCTGCGAGCCTCCGGCGCCCACGATCGAGAGCAGCCCCCAGCCGTTCGACAGACGCTGAAGCGTCTCCTGCCCCTCTTCGATCCCGAAACCCGCCTTCAACTGGTGCGACATCCCCGGCGAGTCGAAGAACTGCGTCAGCGTGGACCGGAACTCGTCACGCTTGTAGTCGATGCGCTCCCGCCGGAGATTCCACGCCCCCCGCACCACCGTGATCGTGCCCGACCTGTCCGTGTATTGACCCATGCTGGCCAGGTTGTTGGGATTGAACGCAGGTTGGAATCCCAGATCCCGAACGGGAAGGGTACTGCTGTTCTCCTCCATGTGGATGAAACGGGCATCGATGACAGTGCGGTTCGCCGGGAACCAGTTCCACGTTACGGTCGCAATCCGGCTGTCGCTTTCGGTGTTGCGGGCCACGTCAGGCGAGTCCTGGTTGCCGATTCCGCACAGCTCGCACTTCGAGGGGCGGTAGCGGTAGCCCCCGTTGATGTACATGTTCGCGCCCGGCTGCCCGGTCAGCTTGCCGAAAATCTCCTTCGTGGTCACGGTGCTGTCAGGGACGGCTCCGAGGGCATTGGTCCGCTCCGTCGTCTTGCTGCGCAAGTACTGGCCGGAGCCGTACCAGAAGATCCGATCGCGCAGCAATGGGCCGCCGACGTTGAAGCCGCCCAGATATCGATCGGTGGTGCTGGGCGTTTTCACGATCTGCCCCTCACTGTTGATCGTGTTCGAGTCGGAGTTGAAGCTGCTCGGCCTCAGCTCCGTCTTCACCGATCCGCGAAACTGGTTTGTTCCCGACTTGCTGACCGCGTTGGTGACGAATCCCTGGGCGCGCCCGAACTCCGCGGTGATGCCGCCGCGCTTCACGTTGAACTCGGCGATGTCGAGGTCGTTGACTTCCGTGGACAGGTAGCCGAACCCGGGGTTCGTGATATCGACGCCGTCCATCAGATACTTGTTGTCCTGGCGGCTCGCTCCGCCGCTCGGGGCGAAGCTGTTGTTCTCGGCGACGCCGGGAATCAACTGGAACAATCCGGAATAGTTGCGCGCCAGCGGCAGCGCCTGGATCTCGTCGGCCTTGTAGTTGAACGCCACCTCGGTGGACTTGGTGTCCACCGCGGGCGTCGCGGCCGTCACCGTCACCTGCTCCTGCACGCCGGTCAGGCCAATCGTGATGTCCGTCTGCGTGTCCTTGCCGAGCTGCACTTCGACCGGGCGCGCCGCCTTGCCGAGTCCCGTCTTTTCCGCTTCGACGGTGTATCGCCCCGGAATCACCAACGGGAAGTTATACAGACCCGCATCGCTCGTCGTCGTCGTGCGGCCGGCCGGCAGGTTCTCGCCGGAAATTCGCACCGTCGCGCCCTGGAGCACGGCGCCGGTCTGGTCGAAAACGGCCCCCGAAACCGACCCGGTGGTCTGTTGCGCGGCCGCCGCGCCGCCGAACACGACGGTGAGCAGGGCCGCGATGAAAAAGTACCGCGTTCGCATGTTCCTCCTCTAGATCCTGGCAGAGGTGCCTGGAAGAGTGTGACCGAAGTATAAACGATGAACGGCAGGGCCTGCGGACCTAGGCCGCGCCGTTGGCGTACACGGCTGCGCCGAGCAGCCCGGCCTCCGCGTTGAGGATCACGTACACGGGAATCGCGGCCAGCAGGTCGGACATCGGCGTCTTGTCGCGGAACGCGTCCATAAAGAGGCCGGACTCGAGTGCGGGCATGATCTTCGGCGCGATGCCGCCTCCCACGTACACGCCGGCCGTCGCCACCGACCGCAGCGCCAGGTTGCCCGCCTCCGCGCCGTAGACCGAGACGAAGATGTCGAGCGCCTCGACGCACGCCGGGCACCGCCTGCCCAGCGCCGCGGCGGTCAGCGCGGGCGGGATCGCCGCCGAATCGGTCGGATTGCCGAGCGCCGGGCACGGGCCGCCGTGCGTGAACTTGAAAAGATTGATGAGACCGAGCCCCGATGCCACCTGCTCGTAATCCACGCGGCCGTACGCCCGCATGAGCTCTTCGAGCAGCTCGATCTCGCGCGGCGTGCGCGGCGCGAAATCGGCGTGCCCACCTTCCGACGGCGAAGGGATGAACCGCCCGTCCACGTTGTGCAGCAGCGCCTCGCCGAGCCCGGTGCCCGCGGCGATCAGCGCGGCGTTACCATCCGGCTGCGCCTCCCCCTCCTGCAGCACCGCCAGCTCGTCGCCCGCGAGAACCGGCACGGCGTAGGCCATCGCCTCGAGATCGTTGAGGAGCGTCACCGAGCTGACGCCGAACTCCTGCACGATCTGCGCGCCGTCCACCACCCAGGGGACGTTGGTCAGCCGCGCGATTTCGTCGCGCACCACCCCGGCGACGCCGAACGCGGCGGCTTCGATCCGCCCCGCGCCGGCGTGCCCCTTGAGGAACTCGCGCACCATGGCGCCCAACGACGCGTGTGCCAGCGTCGTGAACTCGCGAGAGGCGATCGCCTCCGGGCGTTCCGGGGCGCGGCGGTAGATGCCGAGCAGCGTTTTCGTCCCGCCGATGTCTCCCGCGAGGATCATCCGCGCCAGCATATACCGACACCGGCGCGCGAGAACCCTTGACATCCCGCGCGGACTTCCGCAAATTGAGCGTCGACAGGTGCCTGCTTCCGCCGAGCCCGCTCAGCCGTTCGTCCGCCACGTCATCGTCTTTTCCGGGAAACTCTCGTCGCTCGGCCGGCGCGAGGCGCAGCAGCTCGTCGAGCGCCTCGGCGGGGAAGTGGACGACGAGGTCACGCAGAGGACGACGCTGCTTGTCGTCGGCGGGTCCGATGCGGCGGGCGCGCGCGCCCCCGGCCACGTGCAGGTGATCTCCGAGGACGAGTTCTGCCGCCGCGCCGGCGTGCCGTCAACCTCCGATCTCCGCAAGCAGTTCCACCGCGTGCGCGACATCCGCGCGATGTACCCGACCATCCGCGAGGATCACCTCCGCTACATGGAGAAATGGGGGCTCGTCACGCCCGTGGCGCGCGCGGGCGCGGACCGCTACTACGAGTTCTCGGACCTGCTCGTGATCAAGCAGGTGAGCAACCAGCTCGAGCAGGGAACGCCGATGCGGACGGTGCTGCGGGCGATGCTCGCCGCGCGCAACGGCCAACTCACCTTCGACTTCCGCAAGGTCACCGATGGCGCCCAGCAGGCGCGCGTGATCGCGCTCGAGCGCCGGCCGGCCGCCGGGCAGAGGCAGGCGCCCAGCTACGCGGCCGATCCCCAGGAGGCGCTTGCCGCGAAGTACTTCATGCAGGCCGCCTCACTGGACGATGCCGGCGATGCCGACAAGCAGGAACAGGCCGCCGCGGCTTACCGCAAGGCGCTGGTGATCGATCCCGACCTCGTGCCGGCCATCGTCAATCTCGCGAACATCCACTACGCGCACGACGAGCTGATCGAGGCCCAGGCGCTCTACGAGCGCGCGATCATCCTCGACCCCGAGTGCTTCGAGGCGCACTTCAACCTGGGCAACATCCACCACGATCTCGGGCGGTACGATGACGCGCTGGTCTGTTACCGGGACGCGGTGGCGCTCAACGGCGGCTACGCCGACGCGCACTTCTACCTGGCAGTCACGCTGGAGAAGATGGGGCACTCGCAGGAAGCGAAGCCGCACTGGAAGGCCTACCAGCGGCTCGCGCCGGACGGGGAGTGGGTGGAGCTCGCGCGCGAGTTCAGCGACTAACCCCTAGTACTGCGAGTACTCACGCTTGCGCGGTGCACGGCGCACCTTGAAGTACTGGCAGTCCGGGCACCACGACTCGGCGACGAAGCCTGTCTTGCCGGCCATCGGCAGGACATCGCGATGCGTGCAGAATTGCCCGTCCTCCGGCTGCGCGCGCCAGCGGCACGAATGGAAGCGCGCGAGCGCCGGGGTCGGTCCCTCGGCGGCAGGCGCTCCGCCGTTGCGGGCAGGGTCGGCGGCCGCGCCGCCACCCGTCGTCTTGGCGGTCTCGTCCGCGGCAGTGCCGGGCGGGATCGGAAGTGGCTCGTCAGCAATCATCGGCATGGCAGTTAACGGGCACGGAACGTGATGATCCCGCGCACCGGGTCATAGGGCGAAACGCCCACGGTGACGCGATCGCCAGGGACCACTTTGATTCGGAAGCGGCGCATCCGGCCGCTCAACTGCGCCAATACTTCGTGGCCGGAATCGCATTGGACACGGTAGAGGCCGCCGCTGTGCACCGCGACCACCGTGCCCTGAACATCGATGAGATCGTCCTTACTCAAGCCGGTTGGTAACCTCGCGCTCTCGGTTCCGCGCACCGCGCGCGTCGCCATTCATCAATTGTGCCACACATCGACACATCGCGTATACCCCTGATTGTCTGCGCGTTATAGGGCGCGAACCGCGTCCTCCACCTTCTGCGCCAGCGCGGCATAATCTTCGCCTTCGAGCTGGAGCGGCGCGCCGAACGCCACCCGCACGAACCCCGGGCGCGCCATCCGGGCCCGCTGGGGCAGCACCTTGTCGAGGCCGTCGATCCGGACGGGCACGACCGGCACGTCCAGTCGCGACGCCATCATGGCCACACCCGGCCGGAACCCACTGATCTCCCCTTCCTGGGTGCGTCGCCCTTCGGGGAAGATCAGGATCGAATACCCCTCACTGACGAGTTCGCCCGCGTAACGCAGCGCCTGGCGCGCGCCGGTTTCGCGCTGCGGCAGCGGGAACGCGTTGAAGAACAACGCGGCAAGGTAGTAGTTCAGGCTGTTGGTCAGGTACTGCGTCCGCGTGTGCTGTGCCGGAAAGAAGTGCGCCTTGAAGAACTCTTTTGCCATCGCCGGCGCCACGCGGTAGCGCCAGCGCGGCGGAAGAGACCAGAGAATGACCGGCGTGTCCAGGTGGCTCTGGTGGTTGGCCGCGAAGACGACCGGGCCCGCCATGTCGCGAAGGTGCTCGAGTCCATCGACGCGCGTCCGCGCGAACACCCGCGCGATTGGGAGAATCCACGTGGGCAGGCTCGCCCGGCGGACGGCGCGCGCCGGCAGCGAGCGGTTCCAGCGGGGAAACGCGATGCCGCGCTCTGCGGCTTCCAATCCCCTGGAAGGCGGAGCCGCCCCGGCCCCCGCAGCCGCATGCGCGGCGCCGGGACGCGCGGCTTCGGCCTCGGGCAGGCGGCGCACCAGCTTCTCGAGCTCGGCGATCGTCCGCGCCTCGGCGAACGCCTGCTCGTCGATCGACACATCGAACGCTTCCTCGAGCGCCATCATCAGCTCGACGCGCTCGAGCGAGCTGAGGCCCAGCTCTTCGACCGTCGTCTCCGGGGCGACGGTGCGCTGCTGTGCGAATCGCGACACGACCTCCGGCACCGCCGCCGCCGCGCCGCGCGTGCGCGATCCCTCCGCCACGCTTGCGCCGCCGGCCCAGCGCTGGATCTCCTTCCGCCGCAGCTTCGCCGTTCCTTCCGTGCGCGGGAGCGCTTCGCCCGGCCACACGGAAAACGACCGCACGCGCTGGTGGTCCTCCAGCATCGCGTTGGCGCCGCGCACGATGGCGTCCGGATCGGCGCCCGGCTGCAGCACGAGCACCGCGTGCACCCGTTCTTCGCGCGCGCCCCCCGCGCTCGTTCCCACGACCGCCGATTCGACGACACCGGCCTGCGCGTCAATCGCGCGCTCGACGTCTTCGGGGAACACGTTCAGCCCCTCCGGGGTGACGATCATCTCCTTCTTGCGCCCGCGGATCGTCAGCCGCCCGGACTCGTCGATCGACCCGATGTCTCCCGTGTGCAGCCACCCATCCTCGAACGCGGCGGAGGTTTCACCCGGCGCGTTGTAGTAGCCGGTCGTGACGTTTTCGCCGCGAACGAGGACTTCGCCGTCTTCGGCGATCTTCACCTGCACGCCGGCGATGGGCGAGCCGACGGTGCCGCGCCGTGCCTTCAGGGGGTGGTTGAGCGTCACGATCGGCGCGGTCTCCGTCAGCCCGTAGCCCTGGATGACCGCGAACCCGAGCCGCGACCAATATTCCTCGAGCGCCGGATCCAGCGGCGCCGCGCCGACCACGAACGCCCAGAACTTGTAGCCGAGGAGCCGGTGCACGCGCCGATACGCCCACCAGCGCTTCGCCCAGTGTCCGGACGGAACCCCCGGCGCTTCCGCCTCCGGCAGCGTCCGCCCGACATGCTCCTTGAGCACCTCCAGCACCTTCGGCACGCACACGAGCACCGAGATGCGCCGCGCCTTGATCAGCCGCGTGATCTCCTGCGGGTTGTAGCTGTGGGAAAAGACGACGAGCCCGGGCAGCATTGGCGGGATGAA
Source organism: Acidobacteriota bacterium (assembly GCA_016184105.1). Taxonomy (NCBI): domain Bacteria; kingdom Pseudomonadati; phylum Acidobacteriota; species Acidobacteriota bacterium. The sequence goes on along the minus strand of JACPDI010000007.1, from coordinate 45,437 downwards.
GGTCGCCATCGCCTGTCCGAACATGTGGCTGAGCGGCAGGAGATTGAGGAAACGCAGCGGCGAGACGAGCCGGATGGAGCGGCGGTACTTCGCCATCTCGCGCTCGATCGGGACGATGTTCGCGAGGATGTTGCGGTGGGTGATGACGACGCCTTTGGGCTCCGCCGTCGCGCCGGACGTGAAGATGATCTCCGCCGTGTCTCCCGCGCGGATGCCCTCCCTGGCACCCGACCTCTGACCTCTGACCTCTGAAGATGCCAGCTCCCTGATCCGCCACACGTCCACGCCCGGGCGCGCGTCGCCGATCTTCACGTCGTCTCCGGCCAGCACGAGGCGGGCGCGCGTCTTGTCCTGCACGCGCCAGAGGAAATCGACCGACACGCGGAAGTCGATCGGCACGACGACGATGCCCTCGACGAGCGCGCCCCACATCGCGACGACCCACTCCGGGCGGTTCTCGCTCCAGATGATCAGGCTGTCCCCCTTCGCGAGCCCGGCGCCGCGCAGGCGCGCGGCGAACGCCCGCGCGAGCGCGCCCACCTGCGCGTAGGTGAACTCCCGCACGCGGTACCCGTCGTCGTGGACGAGAAAGGTCCGCTCGAGGCTGGCGAAGTCGTCGAAGAAATCGAGAAGCGTCTCGCGACGCATACGTACGGGTATGATACCGGGTCGGTGCCCCGCGCAGAATGGCTTCACATCTCCCGCCCGCCGTCGCCGCTTCGGCGCTTTACGACAGCTTCCTCCAGGCGGCGCTCCGCCAGTTCTTCGCGCGCGCCGCGTTCGAGACCCAGCCGGTGCTGTCGGCCTCTTCCGACGGGCGCCTCTCGATCGAGCCGACCTCCGATCCGTCCGAGCTGACCATTCGCTGGTTCGGCATGCGGCACACGCTGCACGTGCCGGCGCGCCGGCCGTTCACGCCCCACGAGGTGCGAATGGCCAGGGCGATCGGCTCGGTGCTCGCGGCGCGGTACCGCGCGATCTTCGACCCGCGCCTCATGGCGTCGCGCGGCGACCTGTTCCGCGGCGCGATTGAGGACCGTTATGTCGGCGCGTTCCTGACCGGCGAGTACTCGCTGAACGAGCGGAACGGCCGCGCGGATACCGTCGCGACGGCGATCGAAGTGCTGCGCGTGGCGGCGCTGTCGAGCTACGAGAACAAGGCGATCTCGTCCGGTGCGCTGCTGCTCGACACGGAGGCCGACCCGGTCGCATCCGCCCGCACCGCGCCCCCGGGCGCGTCGCCGTACACGCCGGCGCTGACGGCGATCAAGAGCTTTTATCGCCTGTGCGACGGCGTGAACACGGTCTTCCTCGTCAACCGCAGCGGCCTCGTCCTCGACATCGTCGAGATCGCGCGGTGGGCGGGCGTGCGCAGCGAGGCGGCGCTGCAGATTCCTACCGCGCTGCCGTACGTGTCGCACGCCGGGGCGACGCGCCTCGGCGAGTTCTGCATCGTGCTGAGCCCGTCGCACGAGATCAAGGTGTTCGCGGAAGGCGTGCAGATGTTCACGTTCCGCAACGCGAACTGGGAGCTGCTCGACATCGGCGCGAAGTACGAGATGTGGGCGGAGGCGGTCGGCAGCCGCCCGCTCGCCGAGCGCCTCTTCCAGACGGCGCTGGACCTGTCGGACGCGCGGCGCGGCGCGCTGTTCGTCCTGCTGCGCGACCCGCAGCAGGCCGTCGGCCAGCTCGTCGCGCCGGCCGACCGGCTCGACACCATGGCGGAGCCGGTGACGGCCAGAACGTCCCCGTCGCGCCGCGACCTGATGTACCTGCTGGCGGGCCGCACCGCGCTCGACATGGACCGCACCGTCCTCGAGGCGCTCGCGACGATGGACGGCGCGACCGTAGTGGACCGCGACGGACGGCTCCTCGCGGTGGGCGCCATCCTGATGCACCCGACCATTCCGCACGAGGTCATTGTCGAAGGCGCGCGCACGACGGCGGCGATCGCGGCCGCGCAGTACGGGCCGGTGCTGAAGGTCAGCGAGGACGGGGCGATCACGTTTTATGAGAAAGAGAAGATCTGGGAGATCTAGCATGAAGCGTACTGCAGTTGCCTTCGTCGCCGCGCTTGCCGCAATCGGCGGCGGGTCGCAGGTGGTGGCCGAGCGGACGGGGTACCCGGCCGAGGAGTTCACCGCGCGGCGCGAGGCCCTGGTGAACCGCGTCCGGAGCGGCCTTATCGTGTTCTTCGGCGACACCATGCCGGACCTTGGGGTGCGGCAGCGCCAGGACAACGACTTCTACTACTTCACCGGCAACGAGGATCTGAACGCGGTAGTCGTGCTCGATGCGGGCCAGCGGTCCGCACACCTGTTCCTGCCGCGGCAAACCGCGTCGGAGATCCGGTCCGACGGGAGGAACTGGCTGGAGCAGGGGGCGGAGGCGATGGCCAGGGCGCGCGGGTTCGCATCGATCCTGCCGCTCGATCAGCTCACCGAGTTCCTCGCGCGGCGCCGGCAGGATTCGGGGCCGCAGCCGCTGTGGCTGCGCCTGTCGGAGGCGGACGAGGTCGATCAGAGCCGCGGCAACAAGACGCTGTACCTGAGCCGCCGCTTCAAGGGACCGTTCGGCGGCCAGCCGTCCGAAGACGCGTGGCGCGTGGAGCAGATCCGCGCGCGCTTTCCGTACTTCGAACTGAAAGACGTCACGCCGGAAGTCGATCGCCTGCGCATGATCAAGACGCCGCGCGAGATCGAGATCCTGAAGCGCAACGGCCGCATCAGCGCCGAGGCGATCACGGCGGCCATCGAGCTGACGGCCGCGGGCCGCTACGAGTACGAGCTTGAAGCGGAAGCCAGCTACGTGCTCTTCCGCAGCGGCGTGCAGGGAAACGGCTATCCGGCCATCGTGGGATCGGGCCCCAACGTCAACGTCTGGCACTACAACGACAACGGCAAGGCGCTCGGCGACGGGGAGCTCGTCGTCATGGACTACGGCGGATCGCTCGATTACCAGGTGGTTGACATCACGCGCACGTGGCCCGTCTCGGGCCGGTTCGACGACCTCCAGCGCCGGGCGTACCTGTGCTCGCTCGAGGCGGAAAAAGCGATTATCGCGATGATGAAGCCGGGCGTGACCCGAAACGACACGCGTGCCGTGGCCGAGGCGATCTACCGGAAGCACGGCTTTCCGGGGGGATCGTCGGCCGGGCACTTCGTGGGAATGAGCGTGCACGACGTCGGGGACTCGGGCGCGCCGTTCGAGCCCGGCATGGTCATCGCGGTCGAGCCGATCGTGGAGGACGCGACCAAGCAGCTCCACGTGCGAATCGAGGATACCGTGCTCATCACCGCCGGCGAGCCGCTCGTGCTGAGCAGCGGAGTGCCGAAGGAGATGGACGAGGTGCTGGCGCTCGTCGGCGCGCGGAGCGGCGCGCGTGTCACGCCGAGCACGCGAGTACGTTAGGTTAAGAGGATGAAGGTCTTCCTGACGGGTGCGACAGGGTACATCGGCAGCGCCGTGCTGGACGCGTTGCTCAAGGGCGGGCACGCGGTGACCGCGCTCGTGCGCGACCGCGAGAAGGCCGCGCGCGTCGGCGCGCGCGGCGTCGAGCCGATCGTCGGCTCCCTGAGTGCGCCGGACGGCTGGCGCGACGCCGCGGACGGACAGGACGCGATCATCCACACGGCGCTGGACTACTCGGGCAACGGGCCGGAGTCCGATCGACTCGCCGTTGACACAATCCTGTCGGTTGCGCCCCCGCTGTTCATCTACACCTCCGGCGTCTGGGTGCTCGGCGCGGCGTCGTCCGCCGCGGACGAATCGGCGCCGCTCACGCACCCCGCGCCGTTTTCGGCGTGGCGCGTCGAACAGGAGAGAGCCGTCCTTTCTGCGAACCGCGCCGGCCACCGCACCCTCATCGTGCGTCCCGGCATCGTGTACGGCGGCGCGCGCGGCATCGTCTCGGACATGCTGCGCGATGCCACCAACGGCATCGTCCGCGTGATTGGCGACGGCACCAATCATTGGCCGCTCGTCTACGACCGCGACCTGGCGGAGCTGTACGCGCGCCTGCTGGTGGCCCCGGAGGCGGCTGGCGTGTACCACGCGACCGATGACGCCGACGAGACCGTGAACGAGATCGTGGAGGCGATGCGCGCGGCGGTGCCGCAGCCCGCCTCGCTGCGGCACGTGCCGCTGCCGGAGGCGCGCAAGAAGCTGGGCGCGTTCGGCGACGCGCTCGCGCTGGACCAGATCGTCCGCAGCACGCGCTCGCGAGCGATTGGCTGGGCGCCGGCGCTGCGATCGGTGTCCACCAACATCCCGCGGCTGCTGGAGGAGTTGCGAAGGGGTGACGCGCAGTAGGGGGATCCGGAGGAAATCGGAGCAGGAGGAGCTGCGATGACGAAGATGGTTCTTGCCGTGTCTGTGATGTTCCTGTCTGGCGCCGCGCCCGGCTTCGCGCAGTCGGACCCGCACGCCGGTCATGCCACGCCGGCGCAGGCGGCCGCCGCGCCGGCGCAGCCCGCGCCGTCCAACCCGGCGCTGCCGCCCGGTGCGAACGCCGCGGCCGAGGCGCTGAAGCAGTCGCCGCGCCACGGCGAGTACGTGGACATCAGGGTGCCGGGCGCCAGCGCGCCGATCACGACCTGGGTGGTGTACCCCGAGCGGAAGGACAAGGCGGGTGTCGTGATCGTCATCCACGAGATCTTCGGGCTCACCGATTGGATCCGCGGCGTGGCGGACCAGCTTGCGGAGGATGGTTTCATTGCGGTCGCGCCCGATCTGCTTTCGGGGAAGGGCCCGAAGGGAGGTGGCACCGCGGAACTTGGGGAGGAGGCGACGAAAGTCATCCGGACGCTCACACCCGAAGAAATCACGAACGCGCTGAACGCCGTCCGCGACTACGCCGCGAAAGTGCCGGCCTCGAACGGGAAGAGCGCCACGGTGGGCTTCTGCTGGGGCGGATCGACCAGCTTTACGTACGCGACGAACCAGCCGGCGTTGAACGCGGCGGTCGTGTACTACGGGACATCGCCCCAGGACGCTGCCGCCTACACGCGCGTCAAGGCGCCCGTGCTCGGGCTGTACGGCGGCAACGATGCGCGCGTCAACGCGACGATTCCGCTGGCGCAGGACGAGATGAAGAAGGCGGGCAAGACGTACGAGCCCCACACATTCGACGGAGCCGGCCATGGCTTTCTGCGGCAACAGGATGGCCAGGGCGGCGCGAACATGAAAGCCACCGAGCAGGCCTGGCCGCTCACGCTCGGGTTCCTGCGAAAGCATCTCGGCTAGGTCACGCGGACGCCCGAGGCCCGGAGGACATGGCGAAGCGGACTCCCAACGTCACGTCCACCCGCACGCCGCCGCGCGATAGGGCGGTGACGGTGAAGCTGTCGCCGCAGGAGTATCAGCTCGTCTCGTATGCCGCTTCGCGGAGTCGTGCCCGCGGCATCCAGGTGTGGATGCGCGAGCGGCTGCTCGAGGCGGCACGCGAGAAGGTGCCGGAAAAGACGGCCGCCAGCATCATCGAGGGGCGCGCCACGGCGGACCTGCTCAGAGAGTCACTGAAGGAAGCGCGCGCCGCGAAGCGCTCGGGCGGCAAGGTGCTGGAGTTCGCCGGGCGCCCGCGCGAGGAGAAGTAGGAGAGTGTCCACCGCAGCGCTGGTCTCCCTCCACGCCGTCCGTGCCGCGGCGCGCCGCATTGAAGGCGTCGCGAGGCGAACACCGCTCGTGGACGTCACCGACATCGCCGGGCAGTCGCTCCTGCTCAAGTGCGAGAACCTCCAGCCGATGGGCGCGTTCAAGATTCGCGGCGCCTACAACATGATCGCGCAGCTCTCTCCCGACGAGCGTGCGCGCGGCGTCATCACCTACTCCTCCGGAAACCACGGCCAGGCGGTCGCGTACGCCGCCAGGCGGCTCGGCATTCCCGCTGTGATCGTCATGCCAACCACGGCGCCCGCCGTCAAGGTTGACGGGGCGCGCGAGCTGGGAGCGGAGGTGCTCTTCGAGGGCACGACGACGCTGCACCGGAAGGCGCGGGCGGAGAAGGAACAGCAGGCGCGCGGGCTGGTGATGGTGCCGCCCTTCGACCACGAGCGAATCATCGAAGGGCAGGGCACCGTGGGGCTCGAGATCGTCGAGCAGCTCCCCGAGGTCGGCACGGTGGTCGTGCAGGTGGGCGGCGGCGGGCTCATCGCGGGCGTTTCCGCCGCGGTCAAGCTCCTGAAGCCCGCCGTCCGCGTCGTCGGCGTCGAGCCGGCGGGCGCGCCGAAGATGACGGCATCCCGCCGCGTGGGCCATCCGGTCACGCTCGACTCCACGACGTCGATCGCGGACGGGCTGCTCGCCGTGCGCCCCGGCGAACTGACGTTCCTTCACGCGCAGCAGTTCGTGGACGATGTCGTGACCGTCGATGATGCGGCGATCGTGAAGACGACGCGCTGGCTCGTCGAGCGCGCGCACCTCGTCGTGGAACCGAGCGGCGCGGTGGCGGCGGCGGCCGTGTTCGAGGGGCTCGTGGACGGGCCTGCGCCGGTCGTGGCGGTGATCAGCGGCGGGAACGTGTCGCTGGCGATGCTCGCGTCGCTGTAAGACGGAAATAAGTGGGACAGTCACACTTTCCCAGGCTCTGCTGCGGAAAGTGTGACTGTCCCACTTATTTCCGTCCGACGAGCTCCCGCGCGACTGCGAGGCCCTCCTCGGAGGTCGCGATCTCCCCGTCGAGCTGCTTCTCGTAGATCTGCTTCAGGATTTCACCAACCGCCGGCCCAGGCGTCATGCCGAGCGCGAGCAGGTGCCGGCCGAGAACCAGCGGCGTCGGCGGCGCGTGCTCGACGCCGAGCGCGCGTGCGCGTTCGAGAAACCAGTCCATCGCGCTGCAGTCGAAGAGGCCCGTACGGCCCGTGCAGTCCGCCTTTGCCATGCGGGCGAGCAGTTCCAGATCCACCTTCTGCGCGAGCCGCCGGAAGGCGCCGTCGCTCACCGTATCGCGCGCCTTGTAGAAGGCACCGGGCTTCAGGTGGTGCGCCACCATGCCGAGCACCTGCCGCCGGACGTCGTAGCCGTCGATCGTGTTGACGTTGAGGCGATCGAGGACGGCTGACGCCGGCGCCACGCCCATCGCCTCGTGGTCGAGCGATCGAATCCGGCCGTCGATGTGCGCGGTCGTTGCCGGCTTGCCGAGATCGTGGCAGACCGCTCCCAGCATCAGCGCCACCTTGCACGCGTGCGCGAGGTCGTCGATCCTGGCGCGCGCCTGGTCCACTACGAGCAGCGTGTGCGCCCAGACGTCCCCTTCCGGATGCCACTCGGGCTCCTGCTCGCATCCGGCGAGCGCGTCCAGTTCGGGAAGCAGTTTTGCGGTCACGCCGAGATCGCGCGCGTACGCGAGGCCGATCGACGGGCGCCCGGCACGAAGCAGGAGCTTCTCGACCTCTCCCCAGATTCGCTCGCTCGGCAGGTCGTCGAGCGCGATGTCGCGGCACAGGCCGGCGGTGGCGGGCTCGATCGCCAGCGAAAAGCGCGCGGCGAACTGCAGCGCGCGGAGCACGCGCAGGCTGTCGTCGCCGAACGTGTCGGGATCGACGACGCGCAGGACGCGTCGCTCGAGGTCGACGCGCCCGCCATAGGGATCGACGTACCGATCGGCCAGCGGATCCCACCCGATCGCGTTGACCGTGAAGTCACGCCGGCGAAACGCCTCCTCGCAGGAGAGGCCGGGGTCGCCGGTGACCGCGAACCCCTTGTGACCGCGGCCGATCTTCGACTCGCGCCGCGGCAGCGACACGTCGAGGCCGCCGACCTTGTAGACGGTGAAGCTCTCGCCCACCGTGTCCACGCGCCCGAACGAGGAGAGCAGCTCGCGCAGCCTGGGGGCGGGGACGCCGTAGACCTCGATGTCGATGTCCTTGGACGCGAGATTCAGCAGCCGGTCGCGCACCCATCCGCCGACGATCAGCGCGCGAGGCGCAGTCGACTGGCGAGGAGCCCGCGGTGGCTCCGCGGCGACGGCCCGCGCGATTTCCAGCGCGAGGGCGAGGGATTGTTCCGTCTCGGTCACGCAGTCTCCCCTCTGGGGCGAGCGCCGTCTCCCCCTTGGGGCGGACTTTCAGGTCCGCCGCGCGAGCCTGCGAAGGCTTGCGCCACGTCAGCGACGCCGGCCGTACTTCTGCACGAGGCGATCGGTCAGGCCCGGCGCGATCGCGTTGAGGATCACGAGGCCGCGCGACATCGCGTGGGGATACACCTCGGCGCGCGGCCGCTGCAGGCAGGCGGCGACCGATCGCGCCACGTCCGCGGCGTCCTGCTTCGGGCCGAGGCCCGACACGGCGTGCCCGAAGTCTCGCTTCATCGCGTCGTGGAACTCGGTCCGCGTGGAGACCGGGATGATCACGCTGACATGGATACCCGTGCCGTGCAGCTCCGCGCGCAGCCCCTCGGCCAGGCCCACCTGTGCCGCCTTCGTGGCGGAGTACGCGCTCGTGAAACCGATGCCGCGCTTTCCGACAATCGACGACACGATCAGGATGTGGCCGGAGCCCTGCCGGCGGAACACGGGGAGCGCCGCTTCGATCGCGTTGAACGTGCCCATGAAGTTCACGTCCATGAGCCGGCGCATGACGTCCTCCGGCGTGTCGTCGATGGCGCCGTGAAACCCGATGCCTGCGTTGCAGACGATCGCGTCCAGGCGGCCGAAGGCCGACATCGCGCGCGTGACGAGCGCGTCCATGTCCGCGCGCCGCGTCACGTCGCCCGGGACGATTTCCGCGCGCCCGCCCGCGGCGGCCACGCGCGCGGCGATCTCGCCGAGCCTGTCGGTCCGCCGCGCGCTCAACGCGACCGCCGCCCGCTCCCGCGCGAGCGCCTCGGCGCAGGCGGCGCCTATCCCCGCCGAGGCTCCCGTGATGGCCACGGCGCGTCCAGCCAGCCCATGCATCCCGCGATGATATACGCCGCCGCACGCGACGGTCGACGGGAAGAAAGCAGAAAGGCCGGGGGTCGCTCCCGTCGGAGCCACCCCCGGCCTGTGGCAGCAGGGTACAACCGTTTCCGCGCTTATGCCGTGCGCCGCAGCCCCATCTCCTCGGGGCGCAGCAGGTGACGCTCGGCGTCACCCTCGAAAACCACGCGGGGCCGGGCCTGTCCCACGTCCCAGCCCGGCGAGTCGTGCCCGCACGAAGTGCAGCGCAGCATGACTTTGTTCTGCTCGAAGTGCAGTACCGAATCATGTCCGCGCAGCGAGCAGAACGCCTGCCGCATGGATTCCACCATCCGCCCGAGGAGCGAATCGTCCTGCGCCTGGCCGCTCTCGCCCGTCATGCTCGACGCCGTGAGTTGCTGAGGATAGTTGGTGACCATCTGGGCGTGACCCGGTGCTCCCGGTTCCTTCTTTCTTTGCGGCCTGTTCAGTTGGACGCGCCAGACACCTCGCGCGGTTCGTCCCACAGCCGGGCCGCGGCGGCTGCCGACGGGCCGATAATCCAAAGCGTGTGCCACGGCTGTATTGGTCCAGGCGAACTACCGGGTGGGAAAGGAGTTAGGACCGGGTTGCTGACGAGCTACGCGACCTCATCTGGGTAGATTTCGCCACACCCCGGCCCGGCCGGGGCGTTCAATTACATATCAGCGACCGTCCAGCTACCCAACACTCAGGGGGACAGTCACACTTTCCTGGGCGGCTGCTTCGGAAAGTGTGACTGTCCCCCTTTCTACCGCTCCGCGACGATTCCCTTCAGCACCCAGCCCACGTTTGCGGGGCGCTCGCCGAGGCGGCGCATGAAGTAGGGGAACCACTCCGGTCCGAACGGGATGTAGATTCGCATGCGGTACCCCTGGGCGATGAGCGACGCCTGGAGGTCCCGCCGGATGCCGTACAGCATCTGGAACTCGTACTGGTCCTTCCCGATGCCGAGGCGCGCCGCGATCTCGTTTGTCGCACGGATCATCGGCTCGTCGTGGGTGGCGATGGCCGGGTACGCGCCGTCCTTCAGCAGGATTTCCGTGATGCGCACGAACGCCGCGTCCACCTCGTGCTTCTGCTGATACGCGACGGTCCGCGGTTCCTTGTAGGCCCCTTTCACCAGGCGCACTCTCGCGCCGAGCGCGTTCACGCGCCGCGCGTCCTCTTCGCTGCGCCTCAACGCCGATTGCAGCACGACGCCGATGTTCCGGTGGTCGTGCTGCCAGAGCGTCTCGAAGATGCTCAGGGTGACCTCGGTGTACGGCGAGTTTTCCATGTCGATGCGCACGAAGAACCCGAGCGCGCCCGCCTTCTCGAGGATCTTCCGGAGGTTGTCGACGCAGGTGGCGCGGTCGATGTCCAGCCCGAGCTGCGTCAGCTTCAGCGAGATGTTCCGCTCGATGCCTGATTCGGCCACGCGGTCGATCACGTTGAGGTAGGCGCGTGTCGCGGCGGTGGCCTCCGCCGTGTTGCGCACGCTCTCCCCGAGCTGGTCGAGCGTGATCAGCATGCCCGCGCCCTCGAGCGCGCGGGCGGCGGCGATGCCTTCCTCGAGGGTTTCCCCGGCGATGAAGCGTCGGGCGAACCCGGCGCCGTTCGGGCGCACGCCGTAGCGCGACGCCATCTTCTTCAGGGTATGACTGCCGGCCAGTGCATGGAAAAAGCTCTTGGAAACGACGTCTATCATCAGTGTGTCGCTGACTTTCTCGACGCGATCAGGTGCTGGATCGTTCGGGCGTAGTAGCGAAGGACGGTCCGGTCGCGAACACGGAACCGCGAGCCCCGCTCGATGACGATGACATTGCGCGCGGCCAGGAGGGAGGTGCCCTCCGTGACGGCACGCGCCGGCTGCGAGATGAGGAGATTGGCGCCGTTGGCGCGCAGCACCTCGATGACCGCGGCCGCGCGGTCCTCGAGCTGCCGGCGGCCGATCGACGGGCGCATCGCCGCGGCCACGATCGCGGTCGGCAGCACCTTATGAAGCCGCCCGATCGAATCACGGATGCGATGCGCGAGGTCGAGCACGTCGCGGCGCGAGTGAGGGTCGTAGTCGCTGAAGCGGATCGCCGGCCCGAACGACACGAAGGCCCGCGACTCGTAGCCGACCGCGTAACGGACCATGTCCGCCAGCGCGCGCGTGAACGGCTTCGACCGCCGTTTCTGCGCGAGGTGCGGGAGGATGTGGTCCTCCAGCACCAGGTCGTACGCGACCGCCGTGGGCACGATCACGATCGAGTCCACGTGTGCCTGCAGCGTCGCGTGCAGCAGTCCCGTTTTCGGCGGCTTCAGCTCGCCGGTATAGCTCCGCCCCCCCTCGATATAAAAAAGCAGGTCGTGCTGCCGCAGCAACTCCGAGACGTACGCCTTCAGCGTGACGAGGTACGCCGGATCTTTCATGTTGCGGCGAATGGGGATGGCGCCGGTGACATGCTTGTGCAGCAGCCCGAGCGGGCCGCCGAACAGGTTGATGCCGGCCGCGATGACCGGCGGCCGGATGTCATGATCGTCGAGCACGAGCGGCTCGACCAGGTAGTCCAGGTGGCTCTTGTGGTTGGAGATGTAGATGACGCGCCCGGCGGCGGTGGCCGCCTGGACGATCTGAATGTTCTCGTGCAGACGCTCGACCTTGCGCAGGATCGGGTAGAGCGGGTGTTTCAGCGCGCGGTAAAACGAGTAGCGCTGCGTCGTCCGCAGCTCGTCGAGATACGCCTCGACGCGCTCCCTGACCTTCGCGTCAGGCTCGCCGCTGGCGTCCCGGAGATACCGGGCCACATCTTCGCGCGCCAGGACGGCCTGTGTGATGTCGTCCAGCTGCATGGGCGTGAAATGCGACTATACCACGCGCATCCGCCTGGTACCTGGCCTCTGCTACCCCGTCTCTACGCGGCCTTGTCCATGGCGCGGCAGATCGCGTCGGTCAGCTCGGAAGTCGTCGCCATGCCGCCCATGTCGCGCGTGAGCACCTGCCCCTGCTCGAACACGCGGTACAGCCCGGCGCGGATGCGCGCGGCGGCGTCACGCTCGCCGATGTAGTCGAGCATCAACAGCGCCGAGAGCAGCAGCGCCGTCGGGTTCGCAAGATCCTGCCCCGCGATGTCGGGCGCCGAGCCGTGCACCGCCTCGAACATCGCCGCCTCCAGCCCGATGTTCGCGCCGGGCGCGAACCCGAGCCCGCCGACGAGCCCCGCGCACAGGTCCGATACGATGTCGCCGTACAGGTTTGGCAGGACGAGCATGTCGAACTTCTCGGGGAACATCACGAGCTGCATGCACACCGCGTCCACGATCCGCTCGTCATAGCGGATCTCGGTGTAGTCGCGCGCTATGGTGCGGACGCTGTCGAGGAACAGGCCGTCCCCGAGCTTCATGATGTTGGCCTTGTGGATCGCGGTCACGCGCTTCCGCCCGTTGGCTTTCGCGTATTCGAACGCAAATCTGCCAATGCGCGTGGACGCCTTCTCGGTGATGATCTTCAGGCTCTCGACGATGCCGGGGACGATCTCGTGCTCGAGCCCCGAGTACAGATCCTCGGTGTTCTCGCGGACAATGACGAGGTCGATGCCCTGGAACCGGGTCTTCACGCCGGGAATGTTGGTGATGGGCCGCAGGTTCGCGTACAGATCCAGCGCCCTGCGCAGACCCACGTTCACGCTCGTGAAGCCTTCGGCGATGGGCGTGGTCACCGGCCCCTTGAGCGCGATCTTGTTCCGGTGAATGGACTCGAGCAGTTCGGCGGGAAGCGACGTCCGGTACTTTTCGAACGCGGTCACGCCCGCGTCCATCCGCTCCCAGTCAATTCGGACGCCGGAGGCGTTGAGGACGCGGACGACCGCTTCGGTCACTTCAGGCCCGATGCCGTCGCCCGGGATCAACGTAATGGTATGCGTCATGAGTTACGTATTTCGTAAAAAGGGGTCGGGAGCCATTTTCCGCGCGAGCGCGGCGGCGACGCGCTCCAGCAGCACCCGATCGCGTTCGCCGAACGCCGCGCGGCGGTCGCTGTCGATGTCGATCTCGCCGAGCACCCGCCCGTCGCGCATGATCGGCACCACGATTTCCGACTGCGTCTCGATGCTGCACGCCAGGTACCGCGCGTCCGCGTTCACATCGTCGACGATGATCGTGCGCTCTTCGGTGGCGGCCGCGCCGCAGATGCCGCTGCCGAGCGGGATGCGCGTGTGCGGCGACGGCTTGCCGAGAAACGGCCCGAGGACCAGCTCGTCGCCCGCGAGAAGATAGACGCCCACCCAGGTGTAGTCAGGCACGTGCGCCTTGAGCAGCGTGACCGCGCGCTCGAGCGCCGCGGCCGCGTCGGGCTGCGCGAGCACCTCGCGCTCGATGAGTGCCGCACGATCAGTCATGCGCGCGCGCCTCCCAGAACAACAGCGCGAGGCCCCCGGCCGCCGTCACGCCAAGCAGAATGGTCGAGAGCCCGTGCAGCCGGCCGAAGGTTGCGCGGCGCGGGTCCGTCTCGGGCAGCGACGCGACCGGCCCGCCGACTTCGCGCTGCATCCGCGCGATGCGGGGGCTCACGACCAGGCCGGAATAGGCCGTCAGCGCAAGCATCGCGACGACGATGCCGAGCCGCACCGCGAACCGCACCGGCCGCGGGCCGAGCGCGGCGATCGCGACGAGTGAAACGATCATGATCGCGGCCGAGACGTACGCGGCGAGGTGAAATCGCCGCAGCATCGCCCCGAACGCCAGCCCGGCCATTTCGCGACCGGCCATACCGTGTGCGCCGGTCAGCGCCGAAAACGTGGCCGGCGCCGCGACACCGCCAAGCGCCAGCAGCCCGCCGACCCAGAAGACCAGCGCCAACAGGTACGCGTACCGCAGCGTGACCATCAGATCATTATAATTTGCCCCCGTGCATTGGCGTCCATGGTCTGAAGAGGCGTTCCGCGCGTCGGCGGAAAGCGGCCGGCCGATCCTGCTCTTCATCACGGTGGGATGGAGCCGCGCGTGTTCGAGCATGGCGCGCACCACATTCGGCGACTCGAAGGTGTCGGCGCTCGCGGATCGCGAGTGCATCCCCGTACGCGTGGACGCCGACCTGCGGCCTGACGTCGCGGAACGCTACGCGCTCGACGGCTGGCCGACGACGCTCCTGCTGACCGACGACGGAGAGATTCTCCAGGGGGGCACCTACTTCGAGCCCGAGCCGCTGGCGCAGCTCCTGCAGCGGACCAGCGCGTCCTACCGCGCCGCCCGCGCCGAGATTTCGCGCCGCGCCGGCGTCGCGCGCCTGGACCGGGAGTCGCATTCGGGACCGGCACACGCGCCGGGATCCCCGGACCCTGTCGAAGACATCGCGGCCTTTCTCCTCGGACGGTCCGACCCGACGTTGGGCGGATTTGCCGGCGCGCCGAAGTTCCTCCACGCGGACACCGCCATCTTCTTCCTTCGCTGCGATGCGCCGGAGACACGCGCCGCCGCGCGGCTGGCGCTCGACGCCGCCGATCGCGCGCTGTGCGGACCGGACGGTGCGATGTTCCGCTTCGCCCTAGGCGAGGACTGGTCCTCCGCCGTGAGGGAACTGACGGCGGAGAACCAGGCGGCGGCGATCCGGGCGTTCGCCGAGGGCTCCGTCAGGCTCGACCGGCGGTATCTCGGTGCGCTCCGCCGGGCGTCGGACTTTGCGCGCCAGGCGTGGTTCGAGGAGGCGGGCCGCAGGTCGCACATGGCACGTCGCACGCCGCACCTGGCGCATAGCCCCGCGCTGCAGACCGATTCGGGCGCGGACCTCGCGGGCGCGTGCCTGGCGGCCGCGCGGGTTCTCGACGACCCGGAACTCGGGCGCGCTTCGCTCGCGCTGCTCGAACGCATCGCGCTCGAGACGTACCTGCCGGGGCGTGGTGTGCGGCATTTCGACGATCCGAGCGCGCCCGTCCTGCTGGCCGACCACGTCGCGACGGTCTCGGCATTACTCGACGCGCACGACGCCACCGGCGAGCTGCCGTATTCAATGCTGGCCGAGGAACTCGGCCGTTACCTCATCGCCGCGTTTTTCGACGAGGAGCGCGCCGCATTCCGCGATCGCGTGCACGACGCGCACGATGTCGGCCGGCTGTCCGAACCGGCATATCCGTACCGGCTCAACGCGCGCGCGGCACAGGCGCTCGGCCGGCTCGGAGCCGCGTCGTCGGACCCGGCTCTGCGCGAGATGGCCGGGCGCGTGTTGACCTGGACCGCAGCCGGGTGGCGCGAGCACGGGCTCGATGCAGCTTCGTGCGGGATCGCCGCGCTCGATTTGATAGACTGGCCCAACTCATGAACTCGATTGATACCCTGAGAAATATCGCCACCGAGCTTCGGATCGATTCGATCCGTTCAACGACGCAGGCCGGCAGCGGTCACCCGACGACGTGCCTGTCAGCAGCCGAAATCATGGCGGCGCTCTTCTTCGCCGAGATGCGCTACGACCCCCGCAACCCGCGGGACCCGCACAACGATCGCCTCGTGCTGTCGAAGGGGCATGCGGCGCCGATCCTGTACGCCGCATGGGCGCAAGCGGGGCTGTTCCCCCGCGAGCAGCTGAAGACGCTGCGCGAGATCGGCTCCGATCTCGAGGGACATCCGACGCCGAGGCTGAGTTTCGTGGACGTGGCGACCGGCTCGCTCGGCCAGGGGGCGTGCGCGGCGGTGGGCACCGCGCTCAACGCGCGCCGCATCAAGTCGGATTACCGCACGTACATGCTGCTCGGCGACGGTGAGTCCTCCGAGGGTTCGGTCTGGGAGGCGGCGCAAGCCGCAGCGCACTTCAAGCTGGACAACCTGTGCGGTATCACCGACGTGAACGCGTACGGCCAGAGCCGCCCGACGCCGTGGGGCCACGACCCGCGCCCGCTCGCCGAGCGATGGCGCGCGTTCGGCTGGCATGCCCTCGAGGTGGACGGCCACGATCTCCAGGCGTTGCTTGACGCCCTGCGCGACGCGCGCGCGCAGAAGGGCCGGCCCACGATGATCCTGGCGCGCACGCTGAAGGGCAAAGGCGTCAGCCTGTTCGAGGACAAAGACAACTGGCACGGCAAGCCGCTCAGGAAAGGCGACGAGGCGGACGGCGCCGTGAGAGAGCTCGAGGCGCAGCTCATCACGGGAGCGCCGAAGGCCGAACCACCCGCATCGCCGGCCGCGCCGGCCGCGCCCGCCGAGAAGGTTGGCAATCCGGGTCTGATGCCGCCGCCCGCCTACAAGATGGGGCAGGAGGTGGCGACGCGCGAGGCCTACGGCACCGCGCTGGCCGCCCTCGCCCGCATCGATTCGCGCGTGGTGGCGCTCGATGCCGACGTCAAGAACTCGACATTCAGCGATCGCTTCGAAAGGGAAAGCCCGGATCGCTTCTACCAGATGTTCATCGCCGAGCAGGTGATGGTGGGCGCCGCCATGGGGCTCGCCGCGCGTGGCGCGATCCCGTTTCCGTCCACGTTCGCGTGCTTCCTGTCGCGCGCGGCGGACTTCGTCCGCATGCTCGGCATCTCGGACCTCAACGTGAAGCTCGCCGGCTCGCACGCCGGCGTGTCGATCGGCGAGGACGGGCCGTCGCAGATGGCGCTCGAGGACCTGGCGATGATGCGGGCCGTTCCGAATTGCCACGTGCTGTACCCGTCCGAT
This sequence comes from Acidobacteriota bacterium, assembly GCA_016184105.1. Lineage (NCBI taxonomy): Bacteria > Pseudomonadati > Acidobacteriota > Acidobacteriota bacterium. Next base: position 28,909 of record JACPDI010000007.1, on the reverse strand, counting down.
GCCGTCAGCACCGAGCGCCTCGTCGCGCTCGCCGCATACACGGCGGGCCCTGCCTACATCCGGACGACCCGGCCGAAGACGCCGGTCATTTATGAATCGGGCGAGACGTTCCCGATTGGCGGGTCCAAGGTGCTGCGCGAATCCGGCGATGATGCGATCACGATCGTGGCGGCCGGCGTGACGGTCTTCGAGGCGCTCAAGGCCCACGACGTCCTCGCGACGGAGGGGATTCGCGCGCGCGTGATCGACGCCTACTCGGTGCAGCCGATCGATGAGGCCACCCTCGTGCGCTGCGGCCGCGCCACGCGCAATACGATCGTGACGGTCGAGGATCACTACATTCATGGCGGCCTCGGCGACGCGGTGAGCGAGGCCGTGTCTCCCGAGGGCATCACCGTCCACCGCCTCGGCATCCGCGAGGTGCCGCGCAGCGGCAGGCCCGACGAGCTGCTCGATCGCTTCGGCATCTCGGCGCGGGCGATCGCCGACAAGGTCCGCAGCCTTGTGGCGGTGCAGGCCCCCTGACATCATGCTGGCCGCGATCGCATGGTGCGCGCTCGGGGCCGTGCTCGTCATGCCGGCCGAGGCCTCCGGCCAGGAGCCGCCGCCGGCAACGCGCGAGGCGGCGCTCCGCGCCACGCGCGAAGCGAAGGCGCAGCGGGTCACCCCCTACAAGCCGGGCAACCTGGAAACGTGGATCGAAAAGCTCGAGAACGATCGCATCCTCGAGGACTGGCTCAGCATCGGTAACGGGCGCTACTACTTGAAATTCGGTGGCATCACCACCGGCGCGGGATTCGGGCTCGGCCCGGGCGTCCGCCTGCGGCGGCTTGCCGGCGGCGCCATCGACGTGAACGGGTTCGCCGTGTTGTCGCACCGCCGGTACCTGCTGGCCCAGGGCTCGGTTGTCGCGCCGCGGCTGGCCGACACGCGCGTGCAGATAGGCGCGCTGGTGCGGCGGAAATATTTTCCGCAGGAGGACTTTTTCGGGATCGGGCCCGGCTCGCACCGGCCGGATCGCGTCAACTACACGTACAAAGAGGGCGCCGTGGGCGCGTTCGCCGGGTTCGACCTGGTGCCGGCGCTGCACGGCGAGGCGCGGGTCGAGTACCTCATGCCGGGCGTCGCGGGCGGCAAGGACACGCTGATGCCATCGATCGAAGCGCGCTTCGACGATGCGACCGCGCCGGGCCTGGCCGCGCAGCCCGATTTCCTGATGTCGCGGGCGTCGCTGGATCTGAACTACGCCACGCCGTCCGGCAACCCCCGGCACGGCGGCCGCTACACGGCGGCGGTCTCCCGTTTCAGCGATCGCTCCACCGGCCGCTACACGTTCAACAGGTTCGACATCGACGTCCGCCAGTACGTCCCGTTCCTCAAGGACCGCCGCGTCCTGGTGTTCCGCGCGCTCGCGTCGCTGTCCGATACGCCGCCGGGCCGCGACGTGCCGTTCTACTTCCAGCAGACGCTCGGCGGCAGCACGACGCTGCGCGGCTTCCGCGATTACCGCTTCCGCGATCGCAACCTGCTGCTGCTCCAGGCGGAGTACCGGTGGGAGATCCTGCCCGCGCTCGACGCGGCGTTGTTCTACGACGCGGGCAAGGTGGCGCCGCGCCCGTCCGGCCTCGATATCGACGACCTTCAGAGCGACTACGGGTTCGGGTTCCGCTTCGGCACCAACCGCGGCGTGTTCCTGCGCGTCGACGCCGCGTTCGGCAGCCGCGACGGCAAACGCTACTTCATCAAGTTCGGCCATGTGTTCTAAGCGCGCCGCCCTCCTCCTCGTCGGCGTGCTCGCCGGATCGATGGCGGCCCGTGGCGCCCCGCCGGTGTTCTATCCCGACGATCCCATCGCGCGTGACGACGATCGCGCGGTCGACGTGGCGATCGCGGCGGAGATCGAGGCGAGCGACTACTACGACTTCGTCGAGAACACGTTCTTCACGCCGGGCGAGGAAGCCGACGTGAAGGCGGTGAACGTCAACACCATCGACGAGGTGCCGGACTCGAGCTGGTTCACCAACCGCATCGGCGTCCGGCCGATGGATGACGAGGAAATCGTGCGGGGGCCGGACCGCGTGGCGCGCCTGTCGATCGACGGCTGGCCGATCGTGCGCGACAAGGGTGAGGGGCTGCAGCCCGGATTCCGGGTGGCCGATCCCGCCAGCGGGAAGATTTACCAGATTGAATTCGATCCGCCGGCCAATCCGGAGATGGCCACCGGCGCCGAAGTGATCGGCACCGAGTTCTATCACGCCTTCGGCTACAACGTGGTGGACGTGTACGTCGTGGAGTTCGATCCCGAGCGGGCGACGATCTCGCCGAAGGCCACCATCATGGATCTCGGCGGCCGGCGGCGTGCGTTCAGGCGTGCGGACCTGGACGACCTGTTGCGCCGCGCGGCGCGGCTGCCGAACGGCCGGTACCGCGCGCTCGCGAGCCGGTTCGCCGACGGCAGACCGCTGGGGCACTTCCGCTACTACGGCACGCGGCCGGACGATCCCAATGACATCTTCCCGCACGAGCACCGTCGCGAGCTGCGCGGCGCCGCCGTGTTCGCCGCGTGGCTGAACCACGACGACTCGCGCGGCGTGAACAGCCTCGACATGCTCGAGACCGCGAACGGCCGCCGCTACGTGAAGCACTACATGTTCGACTTCGGGTCGATCATGGGGAGCGGCACCGCCTTCGCGCAGACGCCCCGCGCCGGCAACGAGTACATCCTCGACTGGAAGCAGGCGTTCCTCACGCTGTCCACCCTCGGGTTGTACGTCAGGCCGTGGCTGCTGATTGACTATCCGGGCGTCCCTCCGTCGGTAGGACGATTCGAGGCGTCGGCGTTCAACCCCGAGCGCTGGAAGCCCGAATACCCCAACCCCGCCTTCCGCAACCTCCGTGATGACGATGCGTACTGGGGGGCGAAGATCGTGTCGAAGTTCTCGGACGCGACGATCCGGAAGATCGTGGAGAAGGCGCGCTACAGCGATCCGCGCGCCACCGAGTACATCACGCGGACGCTGATCGAGCGGCGCGACAAGGTGGTGCGCGCGTGGCTCACGAAGGTGCTGCCGGTCGATCGGTTCGCGATGGCCGCGGACGGGTCGCTCACCTTTGAGAACACCGCCGCCGCGGCGGGGCTCGTGTCTCCGGGGATGCAGTACCTGCTGTCGTGGTATCGCTTCGACAACGCGACGGGGGAGCACGCGGAGGTGGGGGGCGAGCAGACGTTGAGCGCCGGGCGGGGGATGCTGCCGCAGGAGCTCGCGGGATCCGAGTACGTCGCGCTCTCGCTGCGCGCCGTGTCGCGCGACTATCCGGGCTGGCGGCGCCCGACACGCGTGTACTTCAGGAAGAGCGGCGCCGCGTGGCAGACGGTCGGCATCGAGCGGCTGGGGGAGCTGCCGGGGGCGCGGAAGTGAGGACGGGAAAAGGGGGACAGTCACACTTTCCGGGACTGTTGCTACGAAAAGTGTGACTGTCCCCCTTTTCCCTCTCCGCGATCGATCAGATCGAACAGCGACGCGAACACCTGCTGCGCCAGCGCCGGATGATGACCGAGCTGATCGATCAAGTCGTCACGGTCGATCTTGAGCGCGACGCCGTCGCGCGCGGCGTGCAGCGTGCGGCCGATCGGCCGACCGGCGAGCGTCTCGAAGATCCCGACCGCGTCCCCTGGAGCCGCGGGCTGGGGCAGGCTCCGCGCCCCCGGATCCCGCGGGTCCTGCGCGGAGGGGACCGCGGACAGCTCGCCGTCGAGCACGTAGTAGATCGCCGGGGCCTCTCCTTCCGCCGCCACCTCCTTGCCCGCCTCGAGCGCCCGCTCTTTCGCGATCGCCGCCACGTACAGCATCTGGTCGGCTGACACCATCGAGAAGAGCGGCAGCCGCTGCAGCAGCAGCACCTTCTCCACCGGCAGCACGCCACCGGCGCCAAGCGCCAGCAGATCCGCGGGCGCGCCGCCGCGGACGATGAGGCGGCGCGTGTCGCCGGTCAGTTCCTCGCCTGCAAGCGTGCGGAGCAGCCCGTCGATCAGGTCCTGGTTGTCGGCGATGAGCGTGCGCACGTCCTCGGGCGGCAGCACCAGCGTGACCGCGGCGCTTTCCGTGCGGACGGTTGCCGCCGCCGCGCGTCCTTCGAGGGTTTCGCGCAGGCCGAGCGCGGCCGGCGCCTGGACGGCCTCGTCCGGCGCGCCGCGCCGGCGGCAGACGACCTGCCCCTCCAGGAGGATGTGCACCGCCTCGGGCGCGCTGCCTTCCTGCAGCAGCGTGCGCGCCGCCTCCTGGCGCAACTGCCGGCCGGTGCTCGCCAGCCGAAACAGCTCGTCGATCCAGACCGATCCAAACAACGGCAACTTCCGCAGCCGCGAGGCCAGTACCGTGGCGGGCAGCGGCTCGCGCCACAGCTCCTGCCGCCGCGCGTTCCCCACGCGGTGGACCGCGAGCGTCCACGAGGCGGACTCGAACACGTACCAGTCGCGCACGTCGCGGTGCGCGAGCACGTGCTCGATGTCGTCCTTCAACCTCCATTCGCCGATCTCGCTGACGAGATCGATCGCGCAGGCAGCGATGACCGGGTCCTCGTCGTTGATGAGCTCGAGCAGCGTCTCTTCGGTGGCGCGCGGCCGGGAGCGCAGCAGCACGTAGCCACGGCGGATGGTTTCCTCGCGCGGCAGCGCCTCGAGCGCCGGCATCACGGCCTTCCGCACGGCGCCCGTCAGCACGTTGTCCAAGTACTCCGACGCGCTCGACTTCGCGCGGGCGTCGCCGTGCGCCAGCGCCCAGCGCACGGCGTCCACGTCCTTCCACGGGTAGAGGAGCGACAGCAGGCGGTAGATGCGGTCGCGCGTCCGCTGCGCCCTCTCCTCGAGCGCACGCGCCAGGATCGGGAGCCCGTCGCCGGTCACGTGCTGCCGCACGAAGAGACTGTCGTGCGCGGTGAGCGCCGCGAAGTAATGACGCGCCTCGCGAACGAGCAGCTTCTCGACCGGCTCCCGCGGGCACGCCAGGCCGGGCCGTTCGCGCCGAAGCCATTCCAGCGCCTGTATGGCCTTGTAACGCAGGAAGCCGTCCGGGTCGTCGAGCGCCCTGACGAGAATCTCCACCGCGCGCGGTGTGCCGATGCGCGCGATAGCCGCGGGCAGGTGCCGGCGCACCCACGGATCCTCGTCGGGATCGGCGAGGAAATGCGCCAGCGGGTCGAGCGCCTCGGGGCCGTAGCCGACGAGCACGTCGCGTGCGGCCGCCTTCAGGCGCCGGTTCCGCAGCAGCGCGACGAGCGTCGGCAGGTAGATGAATTCGCTCGTGCCGAGCGCGCCGACCGAGCGCATCGCCTCTTCCGCGACGGACACATCGCCGTCGTAGAGGAGCGGCACGAGCAGCGGCCGGAAGCTGGTGTTGGCGATGTGGCGGAGCGCGACCGCGACGTCGCGCCGCGCGCGCGCCGCTTCCGCGCGCGTGTCGGCGGCGACAGCGGCGAGCGCGCTTTCCGCCGCGCGCACGTCCGCCGGCTCGTCGCTGTCGGCAAGGACCGTCGCGGCCGTGACGACGAGGTGGCGGTCGGGATCGGTCAGAAGCGGCCGGGCGAAGTCGGCGGCACATTCGCCCCGGCCCGCGGCGAGCGCCGCCACCGCCGCGGCGCGCACGTCCGCGTCGGTGTCCGCGAGCATCCGCTCGACCGACGGCTGCCATCGCCGCACGGTCTCCGGCTTCGTCCGGGCCAGCGCGCCCAGCGCTCGCGCGCGCACCGCGGGAGACTCGTGCCGCAGGAGCAGCGGGGTGACGAGATTGCGCTTGTCGAGCGACTCGAGCACGTCGATCGCGTACAACACGCGATGCTCGTCGGGGTGCGCCAGCTCCTCGACGAGCGTCTCGACCGTCGAGAGGTCCGCCGCCACCAGGCGCTGCTCGGCGGTCTCGACCTCGCGCCGCTCGATGCTGCGCCGGAACGCCGAGAGGTACTCCCGCTTCGCCCGCAGCGCCATCACGATCCACAGCGCCATGATGGCGAGGCTCGCATAGGAGAGACGCTGCCAGTCGAGGGCGAAGCCCCACGGCTTGATCAGGACGAGCAGCAGCGCGGCGGAAATGCCCTTGGCGAACCGGTCCACGGTGACGTCCACAAACGGCTTCGCCCGGTACTTCACCTCCCCCGGCAGCGGCAGGAACAGGATCTCGCGCGTCGTCTTGTCCACGGTGTACCGGAACGACTGGTCGAGCACGCGCGCGAAGCCGGGCGCCCACAGCGAACGGTTGAACAGCATCACCAGCGCGCTGGTGCCGAGGCCGACCGGCAGGATCATCAGCGCGAAGCCGATCCCCAGGAACCGGTGGATGCGGCTGGTGAGCGAGACCTGAATGACGAAGCCGATGAACGAGGTCCAGAGCTGGACCTTCCCGAGAAACACCGTGATGGCGTCGGTGGCCTGCTGTCCCTTGGCCACCTCGGCGGCCATGTTCAGCTGCTGCTCGATGATCGCCGCACCGATCGCGGCAAAGCTGATCACGAGCGCGATGATCTGGAGGTGACGCGAACGGCGAAGCAGGCGCAGCGCCTCGCCGCTGCTGACGGTGTCCTCCTCGCTCGAGAGGTCGATGGCCTGCCTGCGCTCGCGGCCGATGATGATCGCGGCGACGATGGCGGCGATGCTCAGCGTGACCCCGCTGACGATCAGCAGGTTCGTCGTCCCGATCCGTCCCGCGTAGCGCGTGAGGATGAACGAGCCGAGAATGCCGCCAAGCGGCGCGCCGCCGCCGATGAACCCGAAGAGCCGCTTGGCCTGCCGGGCGTCGTACACGACGTTGGCGAGCGTCCAGAACTGGCTGATCAGGAGGATGCCGAGCAGCAGGCCGAGGAAGTAAAACGCGATCGACACCCACTCGGCGTCGGTCCGGAACAGGAACCAGAACGCGACGAGCACGACGGCGAGGGAGAACTGCACGATCGGCAGCCCCCATCGCTTCGGCATCAGGCCCATCAGCCGCGTGTAGCCGGCCATGATGACGCCGATGAGCACCGCCGCGCCGATGAGGACGTACGGCAGGTTGTCCGCGCCCAGGTCGGAGATGAATTTCGACCGGGTGATCGGCTTGAGGATGTTGTACGCCGTCATCACGAGCAGCGCGTAGGCGAACATCAGCACCGCGGTGGTGCCTTCCTCCTCGCGGAGCTCGGCCACGGGCGAGAGCAGTCGCGTGAGCATGGAGCACGCGCAGTCTATCGCAGGCGTGGTAAATTGCGGGCGCCGCCTCTATGGTGCCACGGATACGGCGGTTCTTCGACATCCGCCGCGGAGAGCTCGCCCCGGTCGTCTTCAGTTTCGTCTACGTCGCCGTCGTCGTCGCGTCGTTCCTGCTGGCCAAGCCCGTTCGAAACGGCCTGTTTCTGCAGGATTACGGCCCGTACGCGCTCGTCTACGTGTATGCGGCCGTGCCGGTCGTGCTGTCGCTGCTGGTGCCGCTGTCCGCCCGGGTCGCCCGGCGCATCGGCCAGCGCGCGATGATCGTCTTCAGCCTGTGGTTCTTCTGCGGCAACGTGCTGCTGTTCTGGGCGCTGTTTACCTTCGCGCGCATCTGGAGCCTCCCGGCGATCTTCTACGTCTGGGTGAACTGTTTCGGCGTGATTGCGCCGGTGCAGGCGTGGAGCTTCGTCAGCACCCTGTTCGACACGCGGCAGGCGAAGCGGCTGTTCGGCCTGGTCGGCGCGGGCGCGTCGCTGGGAGGGATCGCCGGCGGCGCCCTCGGCCGGCTGCTGATTGGGCCGATGGGGGGCACGGTCAACCTGCTCCTCGTGCTCGCCGTCCTGATTGCCGCGGCCGCCCTGATCGTCAGCGCCGCGGTGCGTCGCATGCCCAGACGGCCCGCCGCGAGCGCGCTCGGGCAGGCGCTGCCGTCATTCCGCGGATCGCTCCAGACCATCGCCTCCAGCCGGTATCTGCGCCTGATCGCCGCGATGGTGTTCCTCGTGGCGATCGCGACCCAGTGGATCGGCTTCCAGTTCAGCATGGAGGCGACCGCGCGCTATGGCGGCGACGCCGACCGCCTGACCGCCTTCTTCAGCGGGTTCAACGTGTCGCTGGGCGTCGCCGCGTTCGCGATGCAGTTGTTCCTGACCGGACCCGTGCTGCGCCGGTTCGGCATGACCTACACGCTGATGCTGCTGCCGCTCGCGCTCCTCTCGGGCAGCGGGCTGATCCTGCTCGTCCCGGTGTTCTGGCCGGTCCTCTTCACCTTCGGCGTGGACCAGGGGCTCAGGTTCTCGGTCGACAAGGCCAGCTACGAGCTGCTGTATCTGCCGCTCGCCGGGCGCGGCCGATCGCAAATCCGCGCCGCGATCGACATCGTCGTCAACCGGGTGGCGGATGCGATTGGCGCCGTCATACTGGGCATCGCGACCAAGGGGTTCTTCGGGCTCGGTGGGTTCGGGTGGGGCTTGCGCGGCACCGCCGCGATCAACGCCGTCGTGCTGGCCGCGTGGGTGTTCGTGGCCTGGCGGCTCCGGTCGGAGTACGTGGCGGCGATCGGCGAGAGCATCCTCCATCACCGGATCGAGACGGAGCGCGCGGCCGCGGCCGCGGTGGAGCGGACCGGGGCGCTCGCGATCGACGGCCAACTGCGATCGAGGGACGAAGCCCGGGTGCTGTACGCGCTGGGCGCGCTCGAGGCGCAGCGCGACGCCCAGTCGCTGCCGGCGCTCCGCGCGCTGCTGCGTGCCCACAACCCGGACATCCGCCGCCGCGCGCTGCGCCTGCTCAACGAGTCGGGGGACACGGGCGCGGCATCGGACGTGGAGCTGCTGATGCACGACGCGGACCTGGAAACGCGAGCCGAGGCGCTGCTGTACCTGAGCCGCCATGGACGGCTCGATCCGCTCGCCGCGATCTCAAACCTGGAGGAGTTCCCCGACCTGTCGATCCGCGCCAGCACCGCCGCCTTTCTGGCGGCGCCCGGACCCGCGCAGAACGTGGATGCCGCGCGCCTGATCCTGCGCGCGATGATCGACGAGACCGGCGCGGACGCGCCGCGGGTGCGCCACGAGGCGGCGCGGCTCGTCGAGCTGCGGCCCGAGGCGTTCGAGGACGAGCTGCCGCTGTTCCTCGCGGCGCAGGAAGAGGACCCCGACGTCCTGTCGCATGCCGCCCGGGCGGCGGGGAAGCTCGGGAGCGCCACGCTGGCGCCGTCGCTGATTCCGCACCTGGCCAGCGCCGGCGCGGCGCCGGCCGTCATCGACGGCCTGTCGCGCATCGGCGATCGCGCGCTGCCGTACATCAAGGCAGGGCTGCACGACGAGCGCCTGCCGCTCGAGGCGCGCCGCGAGCTGCCGATCGTGCTCGCGCGCATCGGCACGCCGGCTGCCGAGCAGGTCCTGGTCGATGCGTTGCTGCAGGGAGACGCGGCGCTGCGCTACCGCATCATCGCGTCGCTCAACAAGCTGCAGCTGGCGCATCCGGACGCGACAGTCGATCCCGGCGTGATCGAGCTGGTGCTGGCCGCCGAGATTACCGGGCACTACCGGTCTTACCAGGTGCTCGCGGCGATCGAACAGGCGAAGGAGAGCGAGGAGGTGGTCAGGGGGCTGCGGCACTCGATGGAACACGAGGTCGAGCGCATCTTCCGGCTGCTCGCGCTCCTGGCGCCGGCCGTGGATTTCGAAAGCGCGTACGTCGGCGTGAGCGCCGCGGACCGCGCCGTGCGCGCGAACGCCGTCGAGTTTGTCGAGAGGTCGCTGCCCCCGGCGCTCGCGCAGCTGCTGCTGCCGCTGATTGACCCGCAGGTCACCGCGGACCAGCGCGTGAGGCTCGCGGACCGCCTCGTCGGCGCGGAGATTGATTCGGTGGAAGCCGCCATCACGACGCTGCTCGCGAGCGACGACGCCTGGCTGCGCGAGACCGCGCTCGCCGCCCGCGAACGCCTCTGGCGCCCGGCACGGGAAGCGCTCGCCGGACAGGAGACCGAGCCCGCCGTCCTTGGCGCGGGGTTGTGAGGGGGCATGGGCGGTGGGCGTGAACCGAACGTGTCTACTCCCCCGGCACCGGTGTCGGCGCGCGCTTGTGATCCGACGCGCGCGCGAGCCGCTGGATCTTCACCGCCACCGCCGGGGGGACAGAGCTGGCGCCGTCGCTGAGATACCGCTCGAGATCGGCGTACGTGAAGCCCATCTCCGCCTCGTCTGTCTGCCCGAGCCAGAGCCCTGCACTCGGCGGCTTGTCGATTACGCGCTCGGGCACTCCCAGCTCGCGCGCCAGCGCGCGCACCTGGCTCTTCACCAGATTCGCGAGCGGCAGCAGGTCCACGCCGCCGTCGCCGTATTTCGTGAAGTACCCGATCGTGAGCTCGCTGCGGTTCCCGGTGCCGACCACGAGGTGGTTGAACGTGTTGGCCACGAAATACAACGTCGTCATGCGCAGCCGCGGCTTGAGGTTGGCGACCGGCAGCCGCGCGCGGATGTCATCCGGCGGATGCTGCTCGTGCTCGAGCGCGAGGAGCGGGGCCACGCCGTCGCGCGCGCCGCGCAGCAGCGCGTCGTAGGCCGGCGCGAGATCGATCCGGACCGCCGGCAGCGCGAAGTGATCCGCGACGTGCCGTGCGTCCGCCTCGTCCTGCGGGTCGCTGTGACACGGGAGCAGCACGCACACCGTCGTGTCTGGCCGCACCAGCTGGCACAATCGCGCCACCACGGCCGAGTCGATCCCGCCGCTCAGTCCCACCACGAACCCGCGGGCGCCGGAGGCGGCGAGCTGCGTGTCCAGCCATTTCACGAGACGTTCAGCTGTGTCGGTCATCAGGAAGTCACCGGCGACCGGCTCGATTCCATCACGCGAAGGAACGCCTCCGCGACGCGCGGGTCGAACTGCAGCCCGCGCTGCCGCTCGATTTCGGAGATCGCCTCGGACAGCGGCCAGGCCGGCTTATACGGGCGCTGCTGCATGAGCGCGTCGAACACGTCCGCCACGGCGACGATGCGGCCGGGCAGCGGGATGGAGTCCTGCTTCAGCCCGGGCGTGTAGCCGCCGCCGTCCCAGCGCTCGTGGTGCGACAGCGCGATCTGTTCCGCCATCTGCAGCAGCGGGAAGCGGCTGCCCGATAGAATGCGCGCGCCGATCAGCGTGTGGGTCTTGATCAGATCGAACTCGTCTTCGGTGAGCTTTCCCGGCTTCAGCAGGATCGTGTCGGGGATGCCGATCTTCCCGACGTCGTGCAGCGGCGCCGCGCGCCGGATCAGGTTCACCTGCGTGTCGGGCCACCCGAGCTGCTGCGCCACGAGCGCCGAGGTCTGGCCCACGCGCTGCGTGTGCTGGCCGGTGTTGTCGTCGCGGAACTCGGCCGCCATCGCGAGCCGCTCGATGATCTCGATCTGCGCGTCCTCGAGCGCGCGCGTGCGCTCGCGCACCTTCGCCTCGAGAATGTGGTTCTGCGACTGGATGCGCAGGTAGAGGAAGCGCGTCTCGAGCAGCGTCCGGATGCGGAGCTGCACCTCGATCGGGTCGAACGGCTTGTAGACGAAGTCCTTGGCGCCCATCGACAGGGCGCGCTGCTTGGTCTCGGGGTCGAGGTCCGCCGTCATCACCAGGATCGGCAGGTAGGTCGCTTCCGCGATCTGCGACAGCTGCTCCATCACCTCGAACCCGTCCAGGTGCGGCATGTGGAGGTCGAGCAGGATCAGATCCGGCCGCTGCCGGATGTAGAGCTGGCGGGCTTCGCGCGAGTCGCACGTCGAGAAGAGGTGGCGGTATCCCGCCTGCACGAGCGTCCGCGACAGCACGCGGATGTTCGGCTCCTCGTCATCGACCATCAGGATGCGCGCGTTCTGCACGAAATCCGGCATGGAGACCAGCAGGATAACAAAAAAGTCGCCGGCCCGTGCCGGCTCGGCCGGCGCCCGTCCTAAATTTAGACCCGCGGCGGCGGGGCGGGCGCGGGGCCCAGCGCCTCGACGATCGGCGGTTCCAGCGCGCGCTGTTCGGGGAGCGCGGCGTAGCCCGCATGCGCCAGGCGCGACTGGAACAGCGCGATTTGGGACGCCGCGAACACGAGCTTCGCCCACACGCGCGCGACGATGTACGCCTGCGCGATCGCGAAGGCCACCCACATGCCCGGGCCGCGCCATTCCGCGCCGGGGGCGGCGAGCCGATACGCGACGAGCACGGCAACGAACACCAGCGTGTTGAGCACGTACAGGCCCACCGCCGCCCGCGGGTGGCGGGCCACGAACCGCGCGCCTGCCGCGATCGCGCCGATCATCGACCGCCGGTCCTCCACGACGGCGCGCACCTTCGCGTAGTCGATGACGATGTTGACGAGCGCGAGGAGCGCGGCGAAGACGAGATAGAGGCCGAGGCGGATGAAGAAGGCGTCGCGCTCGACCGGGAGGTCCCTCGTCCAGCGCGGGTACACCGACACGAACAGCCACCCGTGCACGAAGCGGAAGAGCAGCCAGTAGGCGAAGGCCGCGATCGCGCCCAGCCGCAGGAAGCGGAAAAAGAAGACGCCGCACGCCGCGAAAAACGCGGGCGTGTGCGTGGTGCGGGCGCGCGCGTACCGGTCGAACACGCCGCCGGCGATGAGCGCCCACACGACGAGCCACGCGACGACCACCGAGGTCAGCGTGGCCGCGAGCGGCACGTTGTCCATCACGTCACTGAGGTTCCGGAGCGGCGCGGCGAAGCCGATGATCGACGGAACGAACGTCGTGCCGATCCCGCCGGTGGCCTGGAGGAATTCGTTCCACCAGTCGTAGTTCACGCCCTCCGCCGCCGCATCGGCGGCGAGGCTGCTGCCGAGCGAATCGCGGATCAAGCCGCGGAGGACGACGCCGAGCGGAAGCGCGAGCAGCAGCGACAGCGCCCAGACGCCGAAGACGATTGACGGCGCGCCGGTGACCCGCCGCGCGCCATCCCGCCAGCACGAAAGGATGCCGAACCTGGCCTCCAGCCTCTGGCCTCCGGCCTCTGTCATACGAAAAACCCGTACGTCATGAGCAGATCCTGCGCCCACGCCACCCACGTGAGCATCCACTTCCGCGACGCTTCCCCGGCGCGCGGCACCAGCGTGCGGCTGTTGTTGGTGTAGTTGAGATCCAGCAGCAGCACGCGATCCGGATCCACCACCGCCTGCTTCGCCTTCGCCGCCCGCGTGTAGCGATACATCGTCCAGCGGTCGCGTCCGTCCCAGCGCTCGCGCGCCGTGCTGCCGTCCTCGAACGTCACGAGCACGTCAACGGGGAAGATCGCCTCTCCATAGCGGCGGACGGCGACGACCGTGTCGTGCCGGTCGCGCTCCCGGTCGTGCTCGCTCCTGAGCAGCTGGATGCCGTAATCGAACACGTGCGATCCGCGCACCGCCTCATCGAAAAACCACGTCAGGTCCCGCCCGCTCACCTCGTTGGCCACCGCGAAGAAATCCTCCGGAGTGGGGTGCCGGAACGCCCAGCGCTGGAAGTAGGTCGTCATGATCGTCTGCAGCGTGTCCCAGCCCAGGAGCCGCTCGAGCGTGTGCAGCCAGGTCGCGGTCTTGTTGTACGTGATCGCGCCCGCGGTGGGCGGCCAATAGCGAAACGTCGGCGTGATCTGCGCGTCCATGCGTGCGGCCGAACGATAGCCGCCGAGGCGGTTCCCGTCGGTCGCCCGCGAGATCGCGATGTCGCGGAACACCCACGGCACGAACCCGCCGAAGTAGCGTTCCGCCAGGTAGTTGGGCGTGAAGGCCTGCTCGATCGCGCGCGCCGTGGAGAAGGTGTTGAACCCCTCGTCGAGCCACGCGTGCTCGAACTCGTTGTTCGCGACAATGCCGTACCAGAACTGGTGGCCGGCCTCGTGCACCGTCACCCCTTCGGGCGAGGCCACGCCGCGCGGGGCCATCCACCGCGACCCGGCGGTGAAGAGCGTCGGGTACTCCATCCCTCCGGCGCCGCTCTGCCAGGCCGGATCGATCACCGTCACGTGGCCGTACGGATACGCGCCGTACCATTCGCCGTAATACCGCAGCGCGGCGATCGTCGCGTCGAAGTGACGCTGCTCCTGCCCCTTGTGTTCGGGTTGCAGCAGGAGGCGCATCTCCACCGCGGGAAGCGTCGCGTGCCGGAACGTCTGCCTGAACTCCACGTAGTCCGGGCTCGTCGTCCAGGCGAAGTCGTGCACGTCGTCCTGGCGGTAGCGGTGCGTCGCGGTGCCGTCGCCGTTCGCCTTGCGGCTCTGCTCTCGCCCGGTGGCGCCGACAATCCAGCCGTCTGGCACCGTGAGGCTCACGTCGTACGTGCCGAAGTCGGAGAAGAACTCGGTCGCGGCGTGGAACTGGTGACAGTTCCAGCCGGTGTCCTGCAGGACGCCAAGTTTCGGAAACCACTGCGCGAGGAAAAAGTAGTCCGCGATGGCGCCCGTGCGCGCGTACGTGCGCGGCACGTGGGCGCGCCAGGTGACGCGGATGTCCGCCGCGCCCCCCGGCGGTACCGCGGCCGGCAGGGCGACACGAATCACCGTCCGGTCGTCCGTGTTCCCGTCGCCGGGCGCGATGTAGGTGAAGGGGAGCGTGGTGCCGTTGACGGCAATCGACGAGATGTCCATCGACGCGCGGTCCTGCGGCGGGCGGTCTGCCAGGTCGCGTCCGCCGGCAAGCAGGCGCTCGCGCATCCAGCTCGAACGCGTGTCGCGCCAGGCGTTCCAGTACAGGTGGAACTGCAGCTCGCCTGTTGCAGACGCCGTGATGTTGCGCCACGCAATGCGCTCGGTGCCGTCGATCGTCCGTCGCGCGGGATCGAGCCGCGCGGCGATCGTGTAGCTGGCGTTACGCGGCGAAAGCGCCCCGGGGGCCGCCTCCTGCGCGACCGGCGCCGCCACGGCCAGGATCACTCCACCGCTCACCAGCAGTCGCTCAATCATCGTACCTGGCCTCTGGTCACTGCCCACTGCCCACTGCCCACTGCCCACTGCCCACTGCCCACTGCCCGCGCATTATAATGGCGTGTTCATTCCGTTACAGGAGTCTTTCTCGATGGCATTCAAGAAGCTGCCGATTCGTGTGCTGCACTATGGTCTCGGCCCGATCGGGCAGGCGGTCGTGCGCCAGGTCGCCTCGCGCGACGGGTTCAAGATCGTGGGCGCGGTGGACATCGATCCCGCGAAGACCGGCCGCGACCTCGGCGAGGTGGCCGGCGTTGGGCGCCGGCTCAGGGTGAAGGTCGGCGCCGACGCCCGCAAAGCGATCAAGGCCGCGAAGCCCGACGTCGTCGTGCACTGTACGAACTCGTCGCTGAAGACCGTCTGGCCCCAGCTCGAAGGCATCCTCAGCCTGAAGGTGCCGGTGGTGTCGACCACCGAGGAGCTGTCGTATCCAGCAGGCGCGAACCTGAAGATCGCCCGCAAGATTCACGAGCTGGCGAAGAAGAAGAGGGTCGCGATCGTCGGCACCGGCGTCAACCCGGGCTTCGCCATGGACGCGCTGCCGATCGCGCTGACCGCGATCTGCGAGCGAGTGGATTCGATCCGCATCGACCGCATCCAGGACGCGCGAATCCGTCGCCTGCCGTTCCAGCAGAAGATCGGGTCCGGTCTCACGCGCGAACAGTTCCAGAAGAAGGTCGATGAGGGCACCGTCCGCCACGTGGGGCTCACCGAGTCGGTCAACATGATTGCCGACGCGATGGGATGGAAGCTCGATCGCGTGACCGACGAGATCCAGCCGAAGATCGCCGACCAGCCGGTGGCGAGCGAGTTCCTCGCCGTCGACCCCGGCTACGTGTGCGGCATCGTCCAGGATGGCTACGGGGTCAAGAACGGCAGGACCATCATCCATCTCCACATGGAGGCGTACCTCGGATCTCCCGAGACCTACGATTCGGTGACCATCGAGGGCTCGCCGCGCATCCAGCAGAAAGTGGGCGGGGGCTTCCACGGCGACGTCGCGACGGCGTCGATCGCGGTGAACTCGATCCCGAAGGTGCTGGTCGCCTCGCCGGGGTTGCACACGATGCGCAGCCTGCCGCTGCCGTCCTACTTCGGCGGGAAGATCTGAAACGGCCGAAGCATCGATTCGATAATCCGCCCACGATCCACGCGACAAACGATCAGACGCGCGGATGGCTGTACTTCAACCTCGTGCTGGAAGGGGCGGGCATCGCCGCGTCCGACCGTACGGACGCGGCGCTCGAGGAGCTGAAGGTCTATCACACGCAGACCAACCTCTGGGAGGCGGTGACGCCCGGCGCGCGCGACGCCCTCGCGCTTCTCCGGGAGCAGGGGCTGACGTTGATCGTCACGTCGAACGCCAACGGGCGGCTTCATGCGCTGTTCGATCGCCTCGATCTCAGCCGGTTCTTCGACGTGATCGTGGATTCGTACCTCGAGCGCGTCGAGAAGCCGGACCCGCGCCTGTTCCGGATCGCCGCGGAGCGGGCCGGAGCGCGTCCGGAAGAAACCCTCCACGTGGGGGACCTGTACCACGTCGATGTTGCCGGTGCCCGCGCGGCCGGTATGTACCCGTTGCTGGTGGATGCCGCCGACCTCTACCGGGACGCCGACTGTCCTCGCGTCCGCGCGATATCGGATCTTCCTAAACTGCTGCGCTCGGGACACTTACGATTCTGAACGCCCCTTGAGGGGGGCACACGTTGTGCAGTCTGCGGTCGCCGCCGGGGCCTGTGCCTGCGAAATGTGCCCCAAGGGTGTAAGTTTGGGATCCGAGAATCGTATTCAAGAACTCAACCGCGAGTTGCGCGAGCTGGCGATCGCCACGCGGCGCGAGCGCGAGGAGTTCCGCGATTCGACGACGCGAAACCGGCGCGGCCGGTACGTTTCGCAGCCGCGTACGAAGGCCGACGACCAACCCGCCGATCGTAAGTCCGACGAATAGCCGCCCTCAGAGCAGCCACCAGACGGCGAGCGCGACGGCGTACCCGGCGAGCGCGTCCGCCGCATAGTGATACCGTCCGAATACCGCGCCTGCTGCAATCGCCGCGGCATTGAGCAGCATCCACGACACAACCGGCATCGGCGCGTCGAGCATCAGCAGCGCGACCGCAAGCGCCTCAGCCGCATGGCCGCTTGGAAACGTGTTCACTCCGATGCTGGCGGCGCCGAGCAGCGCCGTGTTCAGGCGGCGGACCGACGACCGCCAGGGCGCCCCGTCCTCGAGCGCCCTGGGTGGCCGCGTTTGAATCAGCGGCAACATCGTGAAACAGATGAAGTCGGTGATGAGAATCACCGTCCAGAATCGGTCCGGGTCCGGCCGCGGCGTCATCGTCAGGTGCAGCGCGAGCGCGACCGGGATGAGCGGGTAGACGCCGGCATACGCGATTTCGAGCAGTTCCGCGACCACGCGGGGCGCGCGCGCGGATCGACCGCGAATGTCGAGCGCCTGATCCAGCGCCATCAACCGCGCTTCCCAGCGGCGCGATGGAGACGTGAACAGCGCGCCGCTCGTCCAGTACGCCACGAGCAGCACGATCGGGGGCATCAACCAGTCGTGCGGGATCGTCCATGGTTCGACCATCGCCCACGCCCACACGCACAGGAGGCCGACGGCCGCCCCCGCCAGGACACGATTGCGGCGGCGAGGTCCCTGCGCGGCGGCGGTGGCCGCGCAGTAGACGAAAAACAGGACGCCGGCGACGAGCGCGGGAGCGGGCCGCATCACTCGGTAATGCGCAGGATACCCGCTCGCGGGCTCAGCCGGCGCCGGGCGCGGGCGTGTGCTATTCAGCCCTGAGTGTTTCCGAGGGATTCAGCCCCAGGATGCGCAGCGCAGGGACCGTGCTGGGATGGCCGTGAACGCGAAACCTGGGCTCTTGCGCAGGACACGCGTCGCGTACCGGAGATCCCGCCAGAGAACGTCTGCCATGCTGATTTCATCAGACGAGACGAAGGGGCGATTGGTCGACTTTACTAAGATATGGGGATGCCCGAGACCCACGACGCCCGCATCGCCCGGGCCACCGGCGATTTCGATCGTGCGATGGAGCGGTTCCTGGAACGCCTGTCCCGCGCCGGCGCGCGGGGCGAGGCGGTGCCGGGAGACGGGGACTGGAGCGCGGCGCAGATCGCCTGGCACGTGGCGCTGGTCAACGAGACGTTCGCCGGGCTGATCTCGGGCGCCATCAAGGGCCCGGTGCCCGCGGCCGCCGGCTTCGTCGAGCGCGACTGGGGCACGATTCGGAGCGGCGCGGCGCCAAAACTCAAGGCCCCGGCGCAGCTGCAGCCGCCGTCGCACGTGACGATGGCAGCGGCGATCGAAAAGCTGCAGGCGTCTGCAGAATCGATCCGGAGTGCGCTCGCCTCGCTCGCTCCGGAGCGCGGCGGCTACACGCTGAAGACATCCGCCGTCGGCGAGATCTCGGTCTACCAGATCGGGGAATGGGCGACCGTGCACGTCATTCGCCATAACGCGCAGGCCAAGCGCGTGCTGGGAGGTTGAGCTTTTCCATGTTCGCCATCCGCCGCGCCACCACCGCCGAGGAATTCGAGATCGCCCGGCAGCTCTTTCGCGAGTATCGGCGCGCGATCAGCCAGTTCGGCCCGGACATCTGCTTTCAGTCCTTCGATCGGGAGCTGGACGTTCTACCGGAAATGTACGGGCATCCGCGCGGCGCGCTCTTCCTCGCGACGCGATCCACCGACGGTGAGACGGTCGGCTGCGTCGGGTTGCGGGCCCTGGAGCCCGGCGTGTGCGAGATGAAGCGCCTCTACGTGCGCGAGTCGGCGCGCGGCCATGGCCTCGGACGCCACCTCGTGGACGCTCTGCTGGCGGAGGCCCGCAAGCTGGGGTACAACCGGATGCGGCTGGACACGCTCGAGCCGATGACGGCTGCGCGCGCCCTCTACGCGTCGCTCGGCTTCAGGGAGATCCCTCCCTACAACGAACATCCAGTCAACGGCACGTCGTTCCTCGAGCTGACGCTCTGAAGACACAAGCGGTGCACAGGTTCTGGGTGCTGGCCTTTCAGGTCCGCCGATGCAACCGCAGCTTCACGGGTCACCAATCCGTTCAAACACCCATGCCGGATCGTTCGGGTCCGGAAAACGGCCGACGCGCCGAAGCCTCGGGTGCAGCTCGAGCCGCTGCAGCGCGTCTGCGGCGCGCGCGGCGGGCATGTCGCGCTCGTGAACGACGATGTAACGCGCGCCCCGGCCGAGCAGGATGTCGATCCAGTGGCCCCCGGGGAACACCGAGATGTAGAAGAGCAGGGCGTTGTGCGAAATCGGGTAGTAGCCGCTGTAGCCGTTGAGGAGCGGCTGCCAGTGCACCGACGAGTAGTACTCGCGTTCGGCATCGCGGCCGGGAAGCTTGTCGATGAGCGGCATCGGCAGCTCCGCGACCGGCCCGCGCGGCTGCGTGGCGAGCCATCGGTACACGGTCCCCGGCGGCTCCACCGCTTCGAGCCGCACGGCGGTGCTGTACTCGACGAGCATGGCCGCGCCGAAGGCGAGCGCGATGGCGCGGCGCAGGCGCGACGACCCGATCGAGGAAAACAGCGATGCGGCGCCCATCGCCGCGAGCACCGCCAGCGCACACAGCACGACGGCGCCGAATCGGGCCGGCACGCGCAGCATCGTCACCAGATCGGACGCGCCGCGTATCGCGGGGAAGAACGGCGCGTTGGTGCCGAGCGACGCGGCGAAGGCGAAGGCCAGGATGGCCGCGTACACGAGGGCGCAGCGACGCGGCCGCAGCAGCGCGCCGACGACGAGCACGAGTGAGGCGAGCCCGGGAAAGAGGCGAAGCTCAGGGCCGCCGACGCCACTTGTGAGCGATCCGTATACACGGTTCTCGGGCGGGGCGGCGAGATAACTTGAAAGCGCGGCGCTGTAGCGCCCGGCCTCCGCCTCTTCGCGCGGGACAACCTCGTTGCGTATCGTCAGCAGCGGCTGCACGTACACGGCGACCGACAGCACGGCCGCTGCCGCGCCGAGCGCGAGGCCGGTGAGCGTGCGCGCCCGATCGCGATCCCGCCACCGCACCAGGAGCGGCCCCGCCAGCATCAGCGTCATCCCCAGGTACACCGCGTAATACAGGCACGAGAGCGCCTGCGCCATCACCACCAGGCCCGTACGCAGGCCGTCCACGAGCCTGCCGCGCTCGCACGCGCGGTGGAGCGCCAGGAGCGCGATCGGGATCCAGAAACCCCAGAGGATCTCCAGGTGGAAATAGTGCTCGAATCGATACGGGGCGAACGCGTAAATGATCCCCCCCAGACATCCCGCCGCCGGCGATCCTGTGAGCCGCGAGGCGAGCATCCACATCGCGACTCCCGACAGCACGAAGCTCAGCAGGATCAGCAGGTTGTATGTCGTGACCGCCTCAACTCCTGCCCAGAGCAGCGGAGCGGCGACGACGCCGGGCAGCAGGATCGGATCGGACAGCGCGAGCGCGAATCGCTGAGGGTAGAAAATGTTGCCCTCGAACAGCTCGGTGGGAGCGAGCGGCAGCTGGTGCGCGATCCACGCCAGCCGCCACATGCTGAAATACGAATCGAAGTGCGCGCCCACGTGCGTCCCCAGCTTCGCCGCCTGTGGCCAGGTCATCACGACGGTGAGCAGGGTAAAGACGAGTACAGCCAGCAGGGTTTCGCGCGCGCGGGACATCCGACCGAGCGTAACACGTAGGCGCGGGAATATTTACGGCGCGCCCCGAGTCTCATCCGGTAAGCGCCCTCACGGGCGGATGACTGAAAGGGGAAACGACATGAAGCTCGTTCAGACGTGGCGCGGCCGAATGCAGGCAGCGGCCCTCGCGGCGGTTGCCGTCGCGCTGGTCTCTGTCGGCGTATCAGCCCGTCAGCCGGACCAACAGCCTCGCGGTCCGCGCATGCGCGGCTCGATGCCGTTCGCACATCTCAATCTCAGCAACGAACAGCGCGAGCGCGTGAAGGCGATCGTCACCGAGACGCGCGAAAACCACGAGGCCACGCAGCAGGCGCTGCGTGCCGCGCACGGCGAGTTGCGGAAGGCGATCTTCGGCGCCGCAACGCCGGACGCGGGCCAGATCGAGGCGCTCACCACGCGCATCGCCGGACTCGAGTCTGACGCGCTTCGCGCCCGCGTGGCGACGCAGGTCAAGCTGGCGTCGGTGCTGACCGACGAGCAGCGCCAGCAGATGGCGACAATGGATCCTCCGCGTCGCGGCGGCGGTCGCGGCCGGATGCGCTGAACACGCTGTTCGAGCAGGCGATTGCGGCTGCGCGCGTTCTCCGACGGCCGCCGGCCCGACCGGCCGGCTCGTAACACTGGCGGCAGCCTCCAACAGGCCGGTTGCCGCCAGCCTTCACTCCCGCTGACGCCGCCGACGCGCGACGAACGCCCGCCGGCACGGGAATAGACTCGGCCGCGCCGCGGTCTGAAGTGACGAGGGCCAATCACGCATGAAAGCCATCGCGGTTCTTCTGGCCACGGCACTCGCCGGGCCGCTCATCCTGGCCTCTGAGGCGTCCGCACAGGGCGCGCCGGTCGATCTGACCGGGCGCTGGCGCCTGAACCCGGAACTCGGCGACGCCGCGCCGAAAGCGCCCGAACCCGGGGACAGCGCGCCGGACGAGGATCAAGGACAGGTCGGCCGTCGTGGCGGTCGGCCTGGCGGCAGGGGTGTTCCCGGTGTTGGCGGCGGGCGCGGCGGTGGCGGTGGCATGCGGGGCGACCGGCCGAATCCCGAGGACATGGCGAAGATGCGCGGCGCCATGCGCTTCGTGATGCAAGCGCCGGACGGGATGATCGTCACGCGTCACGACGACGAGCTGGTGTTTACCGCCGACAACGGCGACATCACTCGCGTGCTCGTGACAGGAACGACGATGAAGACCACCGCGGGCGGCGCCGAGCACGAGGTGAAAGCGACGTGCAGAGGCGGCGCCCTGATCATCGAATCCACGTTTGGGCCTGCGAAGGTGTCAGACACGTACCGGGTGAGCCCGGACGGGTCGCGGCTCGAGCGCGTCACCAGGGTGGAGGGGTCTCGCGGTCCGCGCGGCGCGGGTGAGCCAAAGCCACTCCGGCGCGTCTACGAGCGCGTGCGGTAGCGGATACGCATACACTGAAGGTCTCCGGAGTCTGTACACTTCGGGAGCCTTCACCGGTGCCGCTTGGCTGACTTTCTTTCCGGCGATCCTGACGCCCCTCTCGTGACGGCCGCGGCGGAAGGAGATGCGGACGCGTTCGAGGCGCTGGTGCGGCGCTACCAGGCGCGCATCATCGGCCTCGCGCGCGGCCAGACCGGCAAGGCCGCCGACGCCGAGGACCTGGCCCAGGAGGTGTTCGTGCGCGCCTACCGCTCGCTGGGAAAGTTTCGCGGCGAGAGCACGTTCCGGACCTGGCTCTACCGGATCGCGCTCAACGCGTCGCGCTCCCACCGCGCGCGCAGCGCCAGGCATCAGCCGGTGTGGGGTGACAGCGGCGCGGACGCCGTCACGCCGTTCGACCCGCCGGACGCAAATCCCGATGCGGAAACCACACTGGTGCGCCGCGACGCGATCGCGCGCGCGATGGGCGAGCTGCCGGACGATCTGCGCGAAGCCGTGACGCTGCGCGACGTGCACGGTCTCGACTACCGCGAGATTGCGGAGGCGACCGGCGTGCCGATGGGCACCGTGGAATCGCGAATCTTTCGCGCGCGGCAGCGCCTGCGGCGCGCGCTTGCGCCGCTGCTGAACGACGCCGGATGATGGAGGGCACACCATGGACGACCTGAAGGCCTGCGACCGGATGGTGCCGCTGATCGTGCGGCGCGCGGACGGCACGCTTGCCGCCTCCGATCGCGCGACGCTCGACGCGCACGCCGTGTCGTGCCCCGGGTGCCGCCAGGCCATCGCCGGCCAGTCGGCGATCGCGGCGCTCCTCGGCGAGCTGCCGATGGGGGAGGCGCCGCGGGACTTCGCCGCCCGCGTCCGCGCGCGCGTCGCCCCGGGCGGCGGCGTGCTGGATCTCCTCAACTGGCGCGCGTGGACGCTCCGGCTCGCGCCCGCGGCCGCGCTGCTCGCGCTCCTCGCGTGGCTGCCCTCACGGATATCCGTGACGGCAGCCAGCCCGATTGACGCGCTGGCTTCCGCCACCGCGCAGACCGACACCGAGGCGATGCTGGTCAGCTCCGAGACGAGCGGGGCCGACCTGCTCGCGGCGGCTTACGAGGAATACGTGCGATGAAGGATCTCACCACGCGTCGGATCTGGTTCGCGGTGTTCGTGCTTGCCGTGTTCTCGGTAGGGCTGACCGCGGGCATCGCCCTCGATCGGCACCTGATCTTCGCGCGCCGTCCTGCGTTCGCCCGCGGCGGCGGCCCGGGCCCCTTCGGCGGCCCAGGCCTCTTCGGCATCCGGCGCCCCAGCCCCACGGACATCGCGGATCGCCTGGCGCGCGAGCTGGATCTGAACGGGGATCAGGAGCGGAAGCTGAAAGAGATTCTCACCCGTGGCACCGAGCGGATGGAGGCGTTTCAATCCGGCAACCGCCGCCAGTTCGACGGATTGCGGCAGCAGCTCGATGCGGAGATTTCCGCCATCCTCACGCCGGAACAGCGCGCGAAGTTCGAGAAGCAACAGGAGAAACGGCGCCGCGAGCGCCCTCGACCGGGCGGAAGCGGCCCCGGCGTGCCGCCGGGGCCGCCACGCTGAGACTACGATCCCCCCAGGCCGAACTGCACCATCACGCTGCCCGTCGCGCCGTTCAGGCGATCGCCGAACCCGGATCGACCGCCGTCTCCGGTGAATCGATACCCGGCGCCCACGCCGAACCGGATCCGGTTCGTGGCCTTCCAGGTCACCGTCGCCTGCGGCTCGAACACGAAGAACGCGTCGGTCAGCTCCACGCGCGGGTCGCCGGGAAGCAACGGCATGTTCGTGTCGAACGATGGCCGCGCGCGGAATGGCGCCACATTCATCGTTGGCCAGTCGCGATGCCCGGTCAGCCCGGTGATCGTCGCCGTCCGCGTCGCTTCGCCGATACCGACCAGCCCCTTCACGCCGAATGCGATGCGCCGGTCCTGCGGCATCTGCATCCCGAGGACGACGCCGCCGTAGTGAAGGTCCCACTCTGACGCGCCGCTGGCGAGCCAGTAGAACGCGCCTCCGAGGTAGAACAGCTCCTCGCTGAGCCATCCGCCCGATACAACCGCGAGGTGGCCGGTGTCGCCGTCGAGCTCCGTGATCTTGTAATCAGGACCCGCGACGAACCGGCTGTACACGCGTTGCACGGTCGGCGCCTGCTGCGCCCCCGCCGTCGTGGCGGTCAGAAGAAGTGCGGCGATTGCCGCGATCGCGCGCATCGCTACTCCTCCCTCGATTGCAGCAGGACGTTGACCGGCGTCGTCTCGCCGCCGCGCACGTTCACTTCGGTGGTGTAGGTGTCGTAGCCGTCGCGCCGCAGCTCGATGCGGTGGCGCCCGGCCGGCACCTGGATCAGGATTTCTCCGTCATCATCCGCCGCGCCGCGCCACTCGGTGCCGTCCACCACCACGACCGCATCGGGCGGCTGCACACGGATGGCAATTGAGCCGAAGCGCGACTCGCGTGCCGGCCTGTCGCGATCGTCACGATCGCGACCGCGCGGCCGCGCCGGCGGCACGCGCCGGTCGTCCACGTACGGGTCGCGATCCCCGCGTTCCGGCGACAACTCCTCCACGCGCCTGGCGGCTTCGGGATCCGGCTTGGGCAGCGGCTCCTCGGGCGCGCCCGCCGCCAGCGGCTCCATGCGGTGCTTGATGTTGTACGTCGATCCGACCGGGACGTACAGCTTCTGCGTCACATTGCGATGCCCTGGGAGGTGCAGCACGATCTCGTGCCCGCCCGGCGCGACGCGCAGCCGCTGGAACGTTCCGTCGAAGTCGTCGACGATGCCGACGAAGTAGCCGTCCAGATACACCTGGGTGTGCCGCGGCTCCACCTGGATGCGCAGCGCCCCGGTGGCCGGCAGATAACGCCGGTACGGATATCCGTCGTACCACGGCCCGTACCAGTACGGCCACGGGCCATACCAGGGCGACCAGTACGAGTAGTACGGCCGGTGCGAGTAATAAGGTGTGACGTACACGTGGCCGTAGGCGGCCGTGCGCCGCACGCGCACGCCACGTCGCTGCGCGTGGGCGTCGCCGATCCACGTGCCGGTCAGGATCGCGACGAGCCCGGCGATGAGAGTTACCTGTCTGATGCGGGTCATACGTGCCTCCGAAAACAGGCCAACGGTACGGAGGGCAACGGTTGTGCCAAACGCCAGAGCTGGATTCAGGCTGCGATTCGCGAACGGCGCAGCAACAGGGAAGGGACACCTGTCCGCGGTACTGGACGGTGCCCGAGAGCTGTGCGCTATGCTGTCGCGCATGGCAACACAACGCCCGCAGACGTTCGCAAACCACGCGCGCATCGTGCCGCTGTACCACGGACTGACCTTCGGGCTGCTCCTGGTGAACCTGTTCTGGTGGGTTTACCGAGTGGTCACCGGTCTCTCAGGGGACGCGCTCGTCAGCCTGCTGCTGGCGATCGCCTTGATCGTCCTCTACTTGTTCACGCGCATCTTCGCGTTGACCGTGCAGAATCGGATCATTCGCCTGGAGATGCGGCTCCGGCTGCGCGAGGTGCTGCCCTCGCCGCTCGCCGCGCGCATTTCCGAGCTGTCTGTGCGGCAACTGATCGCGCTCCGCTTCGCCAGCGACGCGGAGCTTCCCGCCCTCTGCTCGAAGGTGCTCGACGATCGCATCACCGATCAGACAACCATCAAGAAGATGATCCGCGACTGGCAGGCGGATTACCTGAGGGTCTGAGCGCGATGCGACACGTCGTCCGTGCACTCTCCACGATCCTCCTGGTTGCCGTCACGGTCGGCTGCGCGAGCGCGCCGGCGCCCGCCCGCCCGGCGGGCGCAGCGGCCGCGCCCGCGCTGCCCGGACCGTCTCACGTCATCCTCGTGTCGTTCGACGGCCTCCGCGCCGACTATCTCGACCGCTACGCGCTGCCGGCATTCGAGCGCGCCATGCGCGAAGGTGCGCGGGCGAGCGCGCTCGTCCCGGTGTTCCCCACCAAGACGTTCCCGAATCACTACACGATCGTCACCGGCCTCTACACCGAGCACCACGGCATCGTCGCGAATGTGTTCTGGGATCCGGCGCGCCATGAAAGCTATGCGCTGGGAGATCAGAACGCGGTGACCGACGGCACGTGGTATCGCGGCGAGCCGATCTGGGCAACGGCCGTGAAACAGGGAGTGAAGGCGGCGTCGTTCTTCTGGCCGGGATCGGAAGCGGCGATCGGCGGCGTCCGTCCGACGTATTGGAAAACGTACGACGGCCGGATCCCGAACGCCGATCGCGTGGACGCCGTGCTCGAGTGGCTGCGGCTCCCGCCCGACACGCGCCCGCGCCTGGTGACCTTGTACTTCAGCGACGTTGACGGCGCCGCCCACCGCTCCGGTCCCTGGGCTCCCGAAGTGCGCGACGCGCTCTCGCGCGTGGACGCGTCGCTCGGCCGGCTGCTCGACGGGATCGAGACGCTGTCGATCCGCGACCAGGTGTACGTCGTGCTGGTGTCGGACCACGGCATGGCGGAATCGAGCCGCGACCGCACGGTCGCCCTCGAGACGCTCATCGACATGAAGGACATCATCGCGCTGGACGCCGGCCCCACCGCGAGCCTGCACGTGAGCGGCGGCCCCGAGCGTGCGCGGCAGGTGCGCGACGATTTGAACGCACGCCTGCGGCACGGCCGCGCGTACCTCCGCGAGGACGTGCCAGAGCGGCTGCACTATCGCGCCGATCCGCGGATCGGCGACCTCGTCGTCGTGATGGAAGAGCACTACATGGTGTCCGCGCGCGAGCGTGACGGAGAACGGTTCCCCGCCGGCATGCACGGATGGGATCCGGCGCTCCTTTCGATGCACGGCATCTTTCTCGTCACGGGACCCGGCATCCGCAAGGGAGCCAGGGTGGATGCCGTTGAGAACATCGACATCTATCCGTTTCTCGCCGAGCTGCTGGAGATCGAGCCGGCAGGAGAAATCGACGGAAGGCGGGGCCGGATCAGGAACGCCGTGAGCGAGCCCGCCGTCGCCACCCGGCCCACGCGGCGCCCGCGCATCCCAGCGATTCTCATGCGCCGGTAGTGTAGGCAGTCGTCGCGCCGGCGTGCTTGTAGGACGAACACCGACAACGCGGCTTTTGCTTGCGGCCGAGGTGTCCGGGGCCATATCCTCTTGCCCCTCGATGAAGCGCGTTCGGAAGAAGGTGAAGTACGCGGTCGGCCGGGGTGACGTGCGGCTCGCCGTCACGATCGGCTCGGGCCAGATCGGCTCCATCGCCGTATTTCGCGACGACGCCGAGCTGGCGGCCGGCGCGTCGATCCTGTCGGTGCCGCTCGGGCCGGGAGCGGCGCTCGTCGGATCCACCGTCACGATCGAGTCGTTCGTGCAGGATGTTCTCGCGACAACCAACCGCGTGTCGGTCGAGTACGTGCTGACCGGCGGCGCGGAGAAACTCACCATCGCGTCACGGGCGGCCGTCGCGAGCCACCTCGATGCGGCGCGCTTCACCACAACCGTGACGTTCGTGAAGCCGTCGTGAGCCGCAGCGCCTCGCTTCCGCCGTGCGCCTGCCTGCTGCTGTTCGGCCTCGCGGCGCCGGTTTCAGCTCAGGCGGTGGCGCCCGCGCCCGCACTGGACGACCTGAAGGCGCCCACCGCGGCCGCGATCACGCTCCTCGGCGTCTCGCCGAGCGCCATCGAACGTCCCGACAGCCCGCAGGCCTTCGTCGTCAACGTGGTTTCTCAGCTCGCAAAAGACGACGGGCTGCCGAAGAACTTCGGCGTGTTGCTGACGCCGTACTGGATGCGATGGCACCCGCGGCTCACGTTCGACTCGTACGCGAAGCCGACGTTTGCGCAGCGCCTTGCGCGCACCGTCGCGGTTTCGATCGCGTCGGCGGACTGGAAGGCGGGCGAGGGGAAAACGGCAGAGGACAGGGGCAGCCGCCTCGCGCTCGGCTTCAGCGCCACGGCGTTCCAGGGGGCGATGGATCCGAAGGGGCTCGAGCTTGCCAGGGAGCTCGCGGCCGCCTTGAGGGAACTTGGCGACGCGGTCATCGCGAAAGAGGAGGGGCCGGCGCTCAAGGCCATGCGCGCGCGCCGCCGCGAGCTGGCGCGTGCGCTCGCATCGGCGGCCTCGCCTGACGAGATCATCGCGGCGTGGCGCGCGCTCGACGATGCCGACGGTGCGTTGAACGCGCTCGTCGCAGCGGCCGACGAGGAGATCGCGCGGCTGGAGGTGAGACGGAAGAGCCTGGCGAGGGAGATCGAGCAGATCGATACGGACCGCTACGGCGCGCGCCTGGCGGTGGCGGGCGCCTGGTCGTGGGCGGTGCCGTCCGACGTCCTCGGACAGGCACGGTTCGATCGCGCGGCGTTCTGGATCACGCCGTCGTATCGTGTCCGCCTTGGCGGCGGCGATGTTGGAGATGCGGGCGAGGAGCAGGACGGCGTGGCCCGATCCGTCATCGAGCTGGTGGGCGTTGCGCGGTATCTTCGCGAAAGCGAATCGTCGATCGGTGTTTCGTCGCAGGCCTGGGATCTCGGCGGCCGTTTCGTCTGGCAGATCGGGGCGGACGTTGCGGTGTCCGCCGAAGCCGTGCGCCGCGCCTGGGAGGCGGGTGACCGCGAAGACACCTACCGCGCCGCGGGCATCTTCGAAGCGCGGCTGGGCAGAGGGCTGCACTTCTTCGCCGCGTTCGGCCGCGACTACGAGGAGAGGACCTCGCGCAGCACGCTGCTGTCGCTCGTGGGCGTCAACGTCGGCCTCGGCCCCAGGCCGCTGCTCACGTATTAACCTGAATAATTCATCACGGACTGCGATTCAGTAGAAATACAAACGCCCCCGCGTGGTACAAAGGCCGTGCTTATGGACCTTTCCCCACGACGGAGGCGTTTGCGTTGAGCGACGACACGATACCACAGACTGTTCTCTTTC